>NZ_JAZHLK010000070.1:0-15616 GCF_036549515.1 Aurantimonas sp. E1-2-R+4
CGTGTGAAGGGGAACCGGTGCTGCCATGACAAACCTCCGTTTGTCACAGTGATTCAGAATTCTGTCAGCTTGGGAATCCCCGAAGAGTCGGCCTTCGCTCCCGTTGGTATAAGCGGCGCTCACTCGCTATTGACGGAGCGAAACTGGAAAGCGACGTCCCTAAGTGATCTCGTCGAAAAGGTTTTGTCGCCCTACCTGATGTTGGATAGCCAGCTAGACATCGGCGGTCCTCTCGTGTGGTTGCAGCCGAAAGCGGCGTTGAGCGTGAGCATGGTGATGCACGAATTGCTGACAAACGCCGCGAAATATGGGGCCCTTTCTGTCCCGAAGGGCAGACTCTCGATACAATGGACGACCCAGGCAAACGGTGAAACGCGCATCCGATGGTGCGAGATTGGCGTCGGCCCGGTGTCGCCCCCCAGCCGACGCGGGTTTGGAAGCGCCATGATCAACGCCAGCGTCCGACACGAGTTGAAGGGGCAGGTCGCCGTCAAATACGGACCCGACGGAGTGGAAGTTGACCTTGTAATACCGATGGGCGCGTCCGAGGAAAGCAGCCAGTCATGCGCTTGAACAAGCAAATTATTTGTGCCTCCGATCGCCCGGGTAGCGGGTCTTTTCGCCCAATGGCCATGAGCGAAGGGGAGGCGCCTCGTCATCATGAGCCCCGTGTCCTGATCGTCGATGACGAATATTTTGTGGCATGGCATTTGGAGGCTCTGCTCCAGGACCTCGAGTTTAATGTTTGCGATATCGCGGGCGACTGCGAAAGCGCCGTGAAATCTGCAATTGATTTTGCTCCCGACCTGATTCTGATGGACGTCAATCTGGGTGCAGGCCCTGACGGGGTTGAGACAGTGCGGCGTATCTTCCAGCGCCGGCAAGTGGCGGTTATATTCATCACCGCCTATACCGATGAGGCCAACCTGACCCGGATTCGGCAAGCCGCCCCTGCCGCAGCGATCCTTTCCAAGCCAGTCTCTCCTGAAGTTCTGGAAGCGGCAATCCGTCGGGCGTTGCCCAGCGAAGGCGGATGACGGAGTAAGCGGCCGTTTGGGAACGAGTGGCTCGGACAGGGGCGTTGTCTGGTCGCGAACCTGCATAAATGCCGGATATGCCCGACGGTCCCTGTCGATATTTCATAATCTTGGACCCCCTGGACGTGGAGCGACCAAAGGCTGTCGGTGGAACGGGACGGTCACGGAACTCGTGGCATCGAGAATGATGCTGATAGCCTATACGGGGCAGCACCACTTTGCCGAAAGGCTGGCCGATCCTGGAGACTCCGCTTGCTCGGACCATTTGTGTGCGCAGCGGTGATAAAACAGGGCAACGCCGCCGGTCGACGCGGACGTTGCAGCAGGGTCAAAGGTCAGATCCTCATCCGCGGGCAGAACCGAAAGCCGCTGTGCCCAGCGCAAGAGTTGCGGTATCGGCCCGCGCCACTGCGGGGATTTTATCAGTGTTGAGTCGGCCCTTGTGCTCAATCGTGAAGTTGCGGTCGGGTGTAAAGATTTGAGGCCGGGCACCCAGAAGGCGAAGCGTCTCGGCGATCGGCTTTGGAGGGCTGAAGAGATAACCTTGCACCTCAGTGCAGCCGTCGGCTCGCAAGAGTTCGAATTCCTCCGCGGTTTCGACGCCTTCGGCCGTGGTCGCGATTCCGAGGCTAATCCCGAGCGAAGCGACTGCCCGGACGATGATCGCGCAGTCGGCCTTCTTGTCGAGATCGGCAACGAAAGAGCGATCGATCTTGATCTTGTCGAACGGAAAGCTGCGCAGATAGCTCAGGGAGGAATAGCCCGTCCCGAAATCATCCATGGAAATCCGCACGCCGAGACTGCGCAGCTGGTGCAGCTTGGCGAGCGTCGCCTCGCTCTCGTGGAGAACCACGCTCTCGGTGATTTCGATTTCCAGCCGGTTGGCGGCAATGCCTGAGTTCGCGAGCGCCGACACGATTACCGGGACCAGATTGCTGCTCTTGAATTGAATCGCCGAAACATTGACGGCGATGCGGACGTGTTCCGGCCAGCTGGCCGCGTCAGCACAGGCTTGGCGTATAACCCATTCCCCCATAGGAACGATCAGGCCGATCTCCTCTGCCAGGGGAATGAAATCCATCGGCGCAACCATGCCGCGGTTGGGATGATGCCATCGCAAGAGGGCTTCGAATCCGCTGATTTGCCCCGTTGCCGTCGTCACCAGAGGTTGATAGTGGAGCTCGAATTCGCCGGTCTTTAGCGCTTGCCGTAACTCGACCTCCAGGAGGCGGCGCATTTGCATGGACGCGTCCATCCCGGGCTCGAAAAAGCAATAGGTGCCACGCCCCTCGGCCTTTGCACGGTAAAGCGCCATGTCGGAGCTGCGCAATATCTGGTCGGATGACCCGCCATCGCTCGGTGCCATGGCGACCCCGACGCTGACGCCGATATCGACCGGGTGGCCATCGACGTCATAGGGCTCACCAAGGCGGCTAACGATGCGGCGCGCAAGCGAATTGGCCAGCTTGGGCGTCGCTCCCGGCATCAGGACGGCGAACTCATCGCCCCCTAGTCGCGCAACCGTGCCGGTTTCCCGTGCGGACGAGCGAAGTCGCTCCGCCACCATTATGAGCAAAGCATCGCCTATCGGGTGACCGTGCGTATCATTCACCGCCTTGAAATAATCCAGGTCGAGGCAAAGCACGGCCATCTCATTGCCCTCGCGTGCCGCGCAGGCCAATCCATCGTTGAGTCGCTCCCGAAAGAGCGCCCGATTGGCGAGATCGGTGAGCGGGTCATGGCGGGCCATGTGCGCGATCTTTGCCTCGGCGGTTTTTCGGTCGGTTATGTCCTCATGCGTTGCGAGCCAGCCTCCGTCGGGCATTGGCTCAACGACGATGGAAAAAACCCGACCGTCCCGCAATTCCAGGAGATCGTATCTGCGCTCGCGACTTTTCGCCAATTCGAGGCGCTGTTCGATGTGCTCCTCAGGGTCCATATCCGGAAGGATGCCGGCTGCCATTCTGTGGTCCAGCATCTCACGAAGCGTGGTGCCAGGCTTCGTCAATTCCGGCGTCAGGCCATACATCTTTGTGTAGGGCGTGTTGCAGACGACGAGGCGCTCGTCGCCATCGAACATACACAGGCCGGGAGACATATTATTGAGCGCGGCATCGAACTGAAGGTTCTGGCGTTCGAGCCGAGCATTGGTTTCGCGGACCTCGTCAAGCGCCCCCGCAAGGTCCTGCTGGGCGGCACGCTCTGCGGTGATATCCGTGCCAACGCCCAGATAACCGGCAAACGTGTCGCCGTCATCAAACCGAGGCCGGCCGCTGATCTTGAACCAACGCGAATTACCGTCGCCATGCTTAAAGGGATAGACGAAATCTCGAAACGGACGATGTGCGTCGAGGTCGGCGAAATGTTCCCGCCAATGGTCCACATCATCGAAGTTGGCTGATATTTCGAGGCGAGTCCTGCCGATCAGCGCAGTCGGCGCCACGCCGGTCACCTGCTCGAACGGCCCCGAGAAATAGGAGAACCGCAGGTTCGCGTCCATTTCCCAAAACCAGTCCGACGCAATCTGAGCGAAATCTTCAAGCGAACGCATGACCATCGTACTCTAGCAAATCTATCGGTAAGGTATTATTATTGTTGGGTGTTAAGAAGTTATAAAATAATGCAGGCATAAACGACAAGTTATCTCCTGCGTCATGCTGATTGCTGGCGGGTCTATTCCGGTACGCAAACTGAATTCCCGCGGAGTTCAATATCTGAGTGTCTGAATCAGAATGAAGGTGGCGTTTTCAATGCCTTGCGAGCCGTCGGGTGAGCATGCGGATGTTTGCGATGAAGACCCAGGCCTGGGCGGAAGCGATGGTGCGTTCGAAGTCCTTTGCCAGTCTTCGGCATCGTCCCAGCCATGCGAAGGTTCGCTCCACGACCCAACGACGCGGCAGGACCTCGAAGCCCTTGGCGCTATCCGATCGCTTGATGATTTCCAGCGTGAACTTGCCGACCTTTTGCAAGGCGTGCCGCAGTTTCGGTCCGGCACAGCCGCCATCAGCGAAGATATGACGCAGCCACGGCCCGCGTTTGAGGAGCGATTTCAGGACGGCGGGCGCGCCGTCGCGGTCCTGAATGTCGACGGGGTGAACGACCACGCCGACCAGCAGGCCCAACGTGTCGACGACAATGTGGCGCTTGCGGCCCATGATCTTCTTGCCAGCGTCAAAGCCCCGTATTCCGCCGCTTTCGGTGGTCTTGACCGACTGGCTGTCGATCACGCCGGCCGAGGGGCTCGCCTGCCTTCCTTCCCGTTCGCGCGCCGCCATGACGAGTTCATTGTTGATGGTGCGCAGCAGGCCATCGTCACGCCAGCGCCAGAAGTATTTCTGCACCGTCGAGAACGGAGGANACGGTTCGGCGACGGCATCAGCGGCGCAATCAGCGCCCACTCCTCATCCGTCAGATCGCCTGCATAGCGCGGGCAGCGCCGCTCATAGTGCGGGCGGGTGATTTCGGTCCAGGGCATCTTGATCTCCGTCGAATCTCAGCAATCCGACCAAATCACAACCCGCTGAAATCACTCACCTCTTTTGGAACGGACACTGACCCGCGGTCGACGTGCGTCGTCTATTGACGAAGCGTAATAATGACATAAACTTCGGCCGCTTCCCCGAGGTGGGCAGTCGTGGAGGGAAGAATCGGCGCGGTATCGACGCCTCCCGGCGTTGGTGCCGCGCAAATTCCTGTCTTGCCCAATGCGCAACCGCGCCATTCGCGTCGCCGTGTCCGGCTGGTGTCGATAACCGGTCTCCCGCTCTATCGCGCGCACCCATGACAGCCATCCAAAGACGCTGCTCGCGCCGATAGTCAGTTTCCCGAGGCTCGGTCCGAGCGGCGGGCGGGAGCAGCCGATGGATCATGACCGTGCGAAGGGGTTGGGCGCCGGCGGCGCAATCATTGCGTTGGCGCGGGCCCGATACTCAATCTCGTTCGAGCCGCATCGCATGCATTTCAAGGGGAATTCGCACCGGACCTAGACGGCGTCGCGGCCGAAGAGGATCGGCCAGCTTATGGGCATCGATGTAAAGCTGACGGCCGCGCAACGGTCGGTCGTCGCGAAGCCTCCGCCTGGAAATACCGGGCAGAGGCGCTCTGCGAGGAGATGGCAAGTGGCAGTTCAGCCCTGAATGGCCCGCGCTTCCTCCACTGCTGTTAGGCAGGCGGCTTCGTCCCCCTGCTCCAAGGCGGTTCGCGCCTTTTCAAGCGCGGCCGTGAAAGCAGGATCGCTCGATGCCGTGGCGCGGGCTTGCGTGCCGGTCGCAGCTGCGGCCGCCGTGTCCGCACCTTCCTGTTGCGCCTTAACGTCCTGGGCGGACATGGCGACATCCGTATCAGCTGTGCCCGCCGCATCCTCTAACGGCATCGTCGAGCCGTCCTTGACGATTTGCCCGCCGGTCGTCGCTGCGGTGCCTGTATCGGCCGTGGTCGTCTCGGTGGCGCTTGCGTCGGCGCCAGCCGCGGGCATCGTGTTCCTCGGGTCGGACGCGTCTGTTCCCGGGGTCGACGTTGCTGCAGTACCGGTTGATGAAGACGAAGCGGCGCTATCGCCGGAGATTCCTGAAGGCGCGTTGCTACTTGCGTTTGAATCGGCTGCGGCCGGGGGAGTCGCGGGTACACTTGAGCCCCCCGTCGTGGACGTCTTGGTGTCCAACGTGGATGTCGACTTGCCAGACTCGACAGAGGCAGCCAGATCGCCATTGGCGTCTGAGGGCGTCCCTGGGGCGGTCGCGGAACCTGCCGCCATATCACTCGGTGCGCGGACGGCATCCGATGTGGCAGAGGACGCCGCGCCGCCTTCGGCTGCCCCAGCCGTTTCCGCCTTATCGGTCTCGAGCGGTGCGATCGTGCCGTCCTTGCTGATGCCTCCAGAATCGGCAGCTGTAACCTTGGCTCCGCCACTGGTGGTGATCTCCCCCGACGCGGTAAAGGTTGTCGTGGTGCCTTCCGCGACGCCGGTGCCACCACCTACGTCCTCACCGCCGCTTGCATCCACCGTTCCGGTCATCGGGGCGGCACCTGCGGCCGCTCCGCTGAGGGCGGCAATTTCCTCAGCGCAATTGGCCAAGGCTGAACTCGCGCCAAGCGTGACGAACGCGCAACTGGCGAGCAGGAGTGTAGAATGTTTCATCCCGAATATCCTTGTCGTTGATTTATTGAGATAAAACGGCTGGCACTGCCATTGCGTTCCCGACAGTCAGGCTCGACATCTGATGCCCACAGTTCACCTCAAGCGCCTGATTGGATGAGCTGGATCGGTCGGAATTTTCAGCGCCGGGCTATCGGTTTGGTCGTCATCACGACAAGCTCGGGGACAAAAGGAAAAGTGAGAACCCACACGCGTATTGCCTTCCTGATTTACGCCATGATCAACGGCGTTTTATTTGGGGCCGGCGCGATCACCGCGCTTTCGTTTCCCGCCCTTCAGGAACAATGGAAATATCTGATTTCGATAGTCGTCGCGTTGAGGTTGGTATTCGCAGCGGCTATCGCCTGGTTTATTGCGCCGCAACTTCGAGGGAGATACTGACGGGGCAACGAGCGGCGGTACCGAAAGTGCCGGGCGCTTTCTTCAGCCGCATACCGCACTCGCGGGTCTCCTTCGGTGCTGGCCCCTTTTCCTCACCGCAAGGTTCACATCGAACCCTCGACGTTCTGCCCAGCTTCGAACCCCGTCTTCGATCGACGCCTACCGAATGAACCGTTGTTTTCATGACAAATCGTATGGAGTTTGGGGAACCTTCGATTGCCTTCCCGGCTTTCGTGTGAACTTCAACTTCAACAAGATGGGAATTCGACATGTCCGATATGAACGTCGACCCAAGCAACATCGAAGCCAGCCGAGTCAACGGCACCAAGGTCTACAATCGCCAGGGCGAAAGCCTCGGCAGCATTTACGATCTCGTGATCGGCAAGCGCGACGGTCAGGTCAAGTACGCCATTATGTCATTCGGGGGATTCCTCGGAATTGGCGACGAGTATCACCCGTTGCCTTGGTCTCAACTCGACTACGACGAGCGTCAGGGAGGATATGTCGTCGACCTTGACAAGCGGCGGCTCGAGGCAGCTCCCCGCTATGGCCAGGATAACACGCCCAACTGGGATGATCCCGCATATGGCCGCAGGGTCGACGAGTACTACGGAATCGGGGGGCTGTAGCTCCATCGGGAGACGTGATGCACCACCATATCCGCTAGTGGGACTGGACGGACGAGGCCTCGGCAATGCTGCGGCCTCGTCCGGTGTTTGTCCGCTACGATGGTTGCGGGGATCCAGGCGGCAAGCGCTCCAATCTTCTCCTCACAAGTCTCATTTGCGAACGACACATCTGGCCGTGGAGATCGATCGCAGGATCATGCTGAAACGGTCAGGTTTCGATGTGGGTCCCGGCGTCATTGGGTGTATCCAAAGCTGGGGCAGGGGGCCGGCTGGTCCCATTGCCTGGATAAACGTCCTGACCTCCTGGACGCCCTGCTGGAGAACATTTTATATTAGACGGGTGCGCTGGGAGATTTCACATTGGCGAGCGTCATGTCCTACCCGTTGGAAGCATGTTGTGGCTTTCCTTTGCGCGTCGTTGAGGCCATGTCATCGAGCTCCTTTTCGCTCATCGACTTGTACATGGATTTCGAGGCCCCTTTGAGATCGGAGACCTTTTGGTCTCCGCGTTTCGCGGCAAGCGCTGCTCCGGCGGCTTTTTGTTGAGCTTTCGATTTGGCTGGCATGGGAATGTCTCCGAGACGTCGTAGGACAATAAAATGCCGAAACGCGAGGCCGCTGGAATCGGTTGCAAAATTGTGAGGCGCTGGCTGGAGGCATATCGGCTAGCTGAAATCAACGGCATGCGGAAGACTGTCCGTGAATGGGCTCATGGTAGGACGCCGCATCCGCCGAAACTGGCCGGCACGTGGTCCGATGTTGAATGAAATTCCGCGGCCATCGCGGCGCTGGGCGGCGGGCAAATTGCGCTGCGATCAGACGCAGTCCTCGTGAAATTCCCTAGCGACCTGGCGGCGGGACGCTGCCTTCATCAACTCCAGGATCACCTCATCCTGGAACCACCTGCCGGCGCCCCCTTGGGCAGCGACGAGCCGCTGGGCCAGTCGGTTCCCGTCGAGCACGGTGCCATTCGACTTTGCCCGGGCGACGGCCTCTTGCATTGCATCCGACATGGCTTTCCTCCCATTTTTGGCGGAAGTTTCGCTTAGTCTGCGCGCGATGACATTTTAAATGAGCTAACTTCCCCTTCGGTGCGACCGCAAACTGCGATGAGGGTTTGATGTTCGCCGGTACCTCCAGCGCCTTTCCGCCGTGCTATCCGGCACCGTTCCTGACCGCGTGAACATTGTCCGGAACGGTGCCGAAATCTCGGCGGAGATGGAGGTTTATCATAGCCGTGTCGGAACAGGGCAGGACCGGGCCGAAGGCCAGACCGAGGGGAGGGCTCGAAGATGTAGGGCCACGCAAAACTGCGGGTTGCGGAGCCCAAGCGGTCGCTTCCCCCGGCACCACCGACAATCCAGGAGTCCCTTCCGGCCAAATCCTTCCCTTCTGTTATGGGACGGTTCGCTTTCGCTCTAGACTAGCGGATATTTTCGCCTTCACCTTGCCCGCGACTTCTCACCACGCAGGATCCGATCATCCCGCTTGGCCTTATCGACCTCATCGCGTCGAAACATGACGGCCAGGAAGCGGCGTGACCCAACGGACACATGCGTCCAGATCTGCGCGAAAACAGACCTCGACAAAATGACCAATGGGTTCCCGCTGGCGCCCCGATCGGCACCGCCGATGGCCGGAACCGCGCCGATTTGCTACTTGCGCCTTCGTCATATCCTCCTGGCTGCGGAATGCCATCGTAAAGCATTCTTAAACAATTTTTGTAACAATTAAACATACTAGGGAGGGCTCCATGCTTCGTTCGCTCACATTCGCAATTCTTTCCGCCGTAATTCTTGCGACCCCTGTTCTCGCGCAGGAGCCTTCACGTGGTTCTCGAAACGAGGCGGTCGCGATGGTCAAGCGCGTCCAGGCCAGCTTCGACGGACAGGGAGCGGATGCGACCTTTGCCCGCATCAACGACCTCTCGACCCCCGAATTCCACGACCGCGATCTCTATCCCTTCGTTTACGACCTGAAGGGGCTAAACGTTGCCCACGGGGCCCGCCCGGTCCTCGTCGGTAAGAACCTGAGTTCGCTGAAGGACCAGGATGGCAAGTATCTGATCCAGGAAATTATCGCGGTGGCGACCGGCCCCGGGTCCGGATGGGTGGACTATAAATGGCCGCACCCGATCACCAACAAGATCGAGGACAAATCCAGCTACATCGAGAAACTAGGGGACTACGTTGTGGGCGTCGGAATCCACAAGCCATAGAGAAAGCAGGGGCGGAGAGACGACGGAATGAATGCGCGCTTCATGTCTGCATGGGTGAACGACCTGCCGATCGGCGTTAAGGCATTCGGCGGCTCTGCGATTCTGCTGATTTCGCTGATCGCCACAGGCGCCCTGGTTGTCATGCTACTCGGGGCGGTCGCCGAACGTTCGGAGAATGTCGCGACGTCGGCCATCGCGAAAGAGACGATCCAGGAAAGGTTGATCGACGCCGTCTCCGAAGCCCATCTCGACCTGTTTCGCTATACCGCCTGGGTGAGCAACGGCGTCAACAGTGGGCGTCTCGATCAGTTGCGCATGCAACTCACCCGGGAGGGTGCAGCAGCTAAGATCCATGCAGCTCGTCTCGCAAGCCGTGACGACCTGACCCCCGCCGAGATGCGGGAAGCTCGGATGTTTACCGAAAACTGGACGAAATACCTCGCAGCAGCGAAGGAAACCGTCGATGTCGGGACCGTGGATCCGGCGATGGGTACCATGTTGCTCGGCGGGAGCGACGACGATTTTAAGCGGGCCGTCGACCACTTGCGGAAACTGAGGGGAGCGGCGCGTCTTCAGACCCGCACGCTGGTCGATGAGTTGCTTTCGCAGGCAGCGACGGGCGCTCGCGCCATTCAGATCAGCGGCCTCGCCGCAATACTGGCATGCCTCGGCATCGTCTTTTTCTTCGTAAGATCCATCGTCATTCCCGTCCGTTCCGTGACGCGCGCCATGCGGGAAATCTCTTTCGGGAACCTCGATTTCCGCCCCAGGTCTGCAGATGAAGGCCGGCAGGACGAGATCGGCCGGATGGTTTCGGCGATTGCCGCTTTCTGCGGGGAGATGCGTGATGCCAAGGAGGTCATCGAGCGGAACGAGCACGATCTCCTGAGCCAGAACCAACGATTCGACGCAGCCTTGGCGAACATGTCGCAGGGCCTGTGCATGTTCGATGGGAACAAGAGGCTGATCGTTTCCAACGCCCGCTTCGCCGAAATGTATGGGATTGATCCGGAGATCATAAAGCCCGGGATGCACTTCCGCGACATTCTGCTTCGCCGGATTGCCACAGGTGCATTCGTCGGTGGCGACCCGGAAGAATACATCCGAGAACGGCTGGTGTCGGTAGAGGAGCGTGTCTCCCGCGTTAAAGTCCACCAGCTCGCCGACGGCCGTTCCGTCGCGCTCTATCATCGTCCAATGCCGGGGGGCGGCTGGCTTGCCACGCATGACGACATCACCAATATTCGGCGGATCGAGGCGCAGATTACCCATATGGCTCACCATGATGGGTTGACGGATCTGCCAAACCGCATGCTGTTCGGCCAGAGGCTCGACGCTGCGTTCGATGCACGTTCGGGGCGCCGCAGAGTGGCCGTTCTCTGTCTGGATCTCGATGATTTCAAGAGCGTGAACGACACGCTCGGTCATCCGACCGGGGATCTCCTGCTCAAGGCCGCGTCGGCGCGCCTGATCGAATCCGTCGGGGAGACCGGTCTGGTGGCGCGCCTGAGCGGCGACGAATTCGCGATTATCGTGCCCGCCGTACGGAAACGGGGGGAGGTGGAAGGCCTGGCGCGGCGGGTCGTCGAGGCGATGGCACAGCCTTTCGATCTCGACGGACACCACATCTGCGTCAGCGTGAGCATCGGTATCGCACTCAGCACCAGCGAGACCGCAGAGGAGTTGGTCCGCAATGCCGACACCGCACTTTATCGCGCGAAGGCGGAGGGGCGGGGCGTCTTTCGATTCTTCGATCCGAGCATGAAGGCTGCCCTGCAGCGCAGGCGCCAGCTCGAGGTGGATCTGCGCCGGGCGATCGGGGAGGAGCAGATGGAGCTGCATTTCCAACCGATCATCGATCTAGCGTCGGATCGCGTTGTTGCTTTTGAAGCCCTCCTTAGATGGAACCACCCATTGCATGGGCCCGTCCCGCCGAGCGAGTTCATCCCGGTCGCCGAGGACATGGGTTTCCTCAAACCGCTGGGTGAATGGGTAATCCGACAAGCATGTCTTGCAGCGGCGCAATGGCCGGACGACATCCGGGTGGCGATCAATCTGTCACCGGTGCAGTTCGGCAAACAAAACCTGGCGGCTGTCGTGGCTGACGCCGTGACCGAAGCCGGTATCGCGCCCCATCGAATTGAGCTGGAAATCACGGAATCCGTGCTGCTGGGCGATAGCGACGCAAACCTGAAAACCCTCCAGGATCTGCGTCGCCTTGGCGCCCGCATCGTAATGGACGATTTCGGAACTGGCTACTCCAGCCTCAGCTACCTTCGGAGCTTCCCGTTCGACAAAATCAAGATCGACCGCGGCTTCATCAAGGACATTGCGACAAATGTGGAAAGCGGCGCCATTGTGAAGGCGGTCACGGACCTCGCCGCCAGCCTTGGGATGACGACCACGGCTGAAGGCGTGGAAGATCCGGAGCAGCTCGACTATCTTCGATCGCAGGGTTGCTCCGAAGCGCAGGGGTTTTATTTCAGCGCGGCACGACCGGCCGCCGAGATACCGGCCATGTTAGCGCGATTAACGATGGAAGCGATGCGACGGCGCGTGGGGACCGACCGCGAGGTCAGCAGTATTCCTGCTCCGGTGACAGACCGAAGATGGCGCGCCGATAGGGCCTAGCGCAGGATGACCCGGTCTTGGTGGGAACGGCGCGGACGTATCGCTGACGGTGGTTCTGACGGATCTGCCGCGAATTGCGCCCTTCAGACCCATCTGGCGCATCAGCCGGGCGACGGTGCAGCGTGAGGCGGTTGCGGATTGTTAGTCCGCCGAATCCGGACGGCCTGGGATTGGCCCGGAGGTTGCCGTTCGAGGTCGCGGACGCGGAAAGCTACGCGATCACGGGAACGTCAGCGCCTGTCGCAAGAGCCGGGTCGAGGAGAAGCCGAACGTTACCGCTAACGATTGGATGGATTGCGGGGCAGCGCTTGGGTCCGATGAGAATATTCCGGCGGGCGGGTAGACTTGCGATGCTTCTGGGGCCGAAGCTCCAGATTGATTGCATTGATCTCCATCATGCCTGGGTGTCGCAGAAATCACGATTAGATCGACACTTCCGCGACCGCCATTTGCGGCGCTTCAACTCTCGGATTTCTGCGACGCGCTAGAAGCCTTTTGTCGGCGAACAGGACGATGATCTTGTGCGGTCCTGATCACCTCTTGGCCTACTCTGTCAGTATGTCGCCACGCCGTCCGTGTTCGTCGAATAGGGATCGGGGAATGAGATCGTTACAGTCACCCCATCGTCGTTATCAACGACGATTACGCCCTTGATCTGCTGCACCAGCGAGCGGATCAGCCCGTAGCCGAGAGAGCCCTCGCGGGCGTCCTTCGCTCCGATGCCGTCGTCGCGCACCTGAAGTTCCAGAATCCCAGAGCTTCTCCGCTTCGATATAGTCCGCAAGCTCACCGGCGACGTAGCTGGGACCGTTATCGCTGAGCAGCCGCGGTTTGTGGTGGACATGCGCCGAAGAGCAGCCTGAGGCGGTGAGCGCCAGATCCAGCGTGTCGCTCGCCATTGTCCTCGGACCAATGGCGGACAAGGGCTCGCCGTCCTCGGCTCGCATCGTCGTGCACAGCTTCCAGGCGATGATGTAGCGCGAGAAGTCATCGAGCACGGTGGACAGATAGGCCCAACCCCAGCCGATGATCTTGAAGTAGGTAAAATAGGTCTGCCACATCTCGTTTGGCCGCGTCGTCGGTGTATGGAATGCGTCGGCGGCCTTGATTACGACGTAGGCCGGGCTGGTGATGAGGTCGTGAGCCTTCAACAGCCGGTAGACCGTGGCTTCCGAAACGAAGTATCGCCTTTCGTCGGTGAACCGGATGGCCACTTCCCGCGGCGAGAGTTCGCAATTCTCCAGCGCCAGTTCGATGATCTGGTCATGGATGTCCGCGGGGATACGGTTCCAGACCCGGCCTGGCGCCGATGGGCGGTCCTCCAGCGCCTCGGGACCGCCGCTGATATAGCGGTCATACCAGCGGCAGAAGGTCCGGCGGGCAATGCCCAGCTTCTCCAGCGTCCGCTTGGCCGGCAGATGTGACTGCTCGACGATCCGGATGATTTCGAGCTTTTCGGATGCGGGGTATCTCATGCGTCGTCGCCCCCATCCGCGATCATGCTTTTTTTTCAGCAGACGGTTCTCGAGCGTCAGGTCGGCGACGCACTCCTTCAGGGCACCGGCCTCACGGCGCAGATTCTTGACCTCGTCGGTAGTGGCGGCCCGCGCTGTATCGCCTGCCAGACGCTGTTTTCCGGCTTCCATGAACTCCTTCGACCAGGTGTAATAAAGGCCTTGGGAGATGCCTTCCTTGCGGCACAACTCGGCGATGCTGTCCTCGCCGCGCAGACCGTCCAGAACGATCCGAATTTTGTCTTCGGCGGAAAAGTGCCGGCGGGTCGCTCGGCGGATGTCTTTCACCACCCGCTCGGCAGGAGCCTTCGCAGGCAATTTCGGCTTGGAGGATTTGGGTCTCATCTTCGTTCCTTCGTCACTACGACGAGACCCAAATCCTCCTTAAATCACAACCTCAATTCTGGGCCATAGGCGCTGACGGCGGACACTCCAGCCCTGGGATCAAAATGTCGTGTGCCGGCAGCCGGATGGCGACCGCATGGAGCGGGGCCGAGACGCCGTTTCTGGTCCGGATCGAGCTGTCCGATGACGTCCGCGCGATCTGTCGCCGCCGTCTGCGAACCAAGAGGTGGCGCAGCCCTTGGAAGAGGGAATCAGCGCCCGGTGCGGGGCTGATTACAGCCGTAGCCGAACGCCATCAATTACGCTGAAAATAACGCTCTGGATTCTCAATCACTAGGGTGCCCGACCCGAGACATAGGTGACGTTTTGTGCCGGACACATGGGTAACATTTTTGGCTTTTTGCCGGAGGTGTTGATGCCGTGGAAAGAGAGTTCGGTGATGGAGGAACGTCTGCGTTTTGTCGCCCGCCTTCTCGACGGCGAAAGCATGAGTGAGGTGTGCCGGGAGTTCGGGATTTCCCGCAAGACCGGCTACAAGATCTTCAATCGCTACAAGGACGAAGGGGTGGAGGCGCTCACTGACCGCTCGCGGCGGCCGGTGCGCTATGCCAACCAATTGCCCGAGCAGGTCGAGCGGACGCTCGTGCGGCTGAAGAAGGACAAGCCGCACTGGGGCGCGCGCAAGATCCGGGAGCTGCTGGTCAGGAAGCTGGCCGGCGACGTGCGCATCCCGGCCACGAGTACCGTGCATGCGGTCCTGGATCGGCATGGGCTTGTCGCGCGGGCCAAGAAGCGGCGCAACAGGGCCGAGGGCACGCCGCTGTCCCAAGCCATTCGGCCCAACGACCTGTGGTGCGTCGACTTCAAGGGCGAGTTCAAGCTCGGCAACGGCCGCTATTGTTACCCCCTGACGGTCTCCGACCAGGCGGCACGCTACCTTCTGTGGTGCGAAGCGCTGGAATCGACCCGCGAGGCCGGCGTCTTCGCGGCCTTCCAGCGGCTCTTCGCCGAACGTGACATGCCGGCGGCCATCAGGAGCGACAATGGGCTGCCCTTCGCCTCGCCCAATGGCCTGTACAACCTGTCCAGGCTCTCGGTCTGGTGGCTGCGCCTGGGCATCGCCATCGAGCGGATCAGGCCCGGCCATCCGCAGCAGAACGGCCGACACGAGCGCATGCACCTGACCTTGAAGAAGGAGGCGACCCGGCCGCCGGGAGCAAATATCCTGCAGCAACAGGCTCGGTTCGACGCATTCTTGAGCGAGTTCAACATCGAGCGGCCGCACGAGGCGCTCGCCATGAGGACCCCGGCCGAGGTCTACACGCCCGCGCAAAGACCCTATCAAGGCCTGCCGGAGCTGCAATACCCGTTCCACGACAAGGACATCCTCGTCACCGCATGCGGTCGCATCTGCATGCACCGAAAGAAGATCAACATCTCAACCGTCATGGCGGGCCAAAGGCTCGGCATCAAAGAAGTCGACGATGGCATTTGGATCGTCAGCTTCATGCACTATGATCTCGGATATATCGACCTCGAACAGAGAACCTTGCAGACAATCGACAACCCGTTCGGCACGCGGTTGTCACCCATGTCTTAGAGTCGGTCCGGAAAGTTGTTCAATTTGAACAAAGCCTTCGCAGCATTAGGCGGATAGACGCCAGTTTGAGGAATGCGAGCGCGTTGCGCGACAGGTTCTCGAAATC
>NZ_JAZHLK010000071.1:0-14822 GCF_036549515.1 Aurantimonas sp. E1-2-R+4
AAACTCCGGACCACGCCTACTTCAATCAACCGCTTCTCGCAGCGGCATAAAACCCGGCAGACGATCCACTTATCAAGCCGTCGAGCCTGTTCAGACAAACCGAGCCACCTCTCACGATCTCCGAGCAGATCGAAAGCACGCACGAAGCCTTCGATGCCGGCGCAAGCATTGCCCACTGCCATGTGCGCGATGACGAGGGAAAGCCGACATCCGACCCCGACCGCTTCGCGCGCCTCAAGGAGGGGCTGGAAACGTACTGCCCGGGCATGATCATCCAGCTCTCGACAGGAGGCCGCTCCGGCGCGGGCCGGGAGCGCGGCGGGATGCTGCCGCTCAGGCCTGACATGGCGTCACTCTCGGTCGGATCGAACAACTTCCCGACCCGCGTTTATGAGAACGCGCCCGATCTCGTCGACTGGCTGGCTTCGGAAATGCAGACCTACGAGGTGAAGCCCGAGATCGAGGCCTTCGATCTCGGCCATATCGTGCAGGCCACCCGAATGGCTGCCGATGGTCGCCTCAAGGGGCCGCTGTATGTCCAGTTCGTCATGGGGGTCAAAAATGCGATGCCCGCGGACGAGCCGATATTCGACTTCTACATCGCAACCCTCAAGCGGCTTGCGCCGGACGCCCAATGGTGCGCCGCAGGGATCGCGTCGGCGCAATTGACCATCAACGAATGGTCTATCGCCAAGGGCGGCCATACGCGAACGGGGTTTGAAGACAATGTGCGCCTCGATCGCGACCGGCTCGCGCCGTCCAATGCGGCCCTTGTCAAACGCGCTGTCGAACTGTGCGAGAAGTACGAGCGGCCCGTCGCGACATGGGGGCAGGCCCGTGAGATCCTGGGCTTGAGGGCCTGCGCGGCCTAAAGAATGCCCAATGTGCCGCTTCTGTCCCGGCTGCCAGCGAGCTGGTTCTGCGACCGTCAGCCAGGAGCTTTGAATACCAGCGCGCCGTGCGAGCACGTTTATCCAATGGATGATTGAAGGGCTGATGGCTCTCCGTTGTACGTGGCAGCGGGTCGCGACGAAAATCGCGACCCGGCTGTTCGTCAGGGTTGCGTCATAACGCTCTCGACGGCTTCCACGGTCTTGCCGATCACGCGATCGGCTTCTTCTCGCGTCAGGCAGAAGGGCGGAGCGAAGCCTAAAATGTCGCCCTCTGGCATCGCCCGCCCGATGACGCCGCGCTCCGCGAGCGCCGCGGAGATCCGCGGGCCGATCTTCTGCGCCGGATCGAAGAATACCCGGTCGTCCTTGTCGGCGACGAACTCCACCGCCGCCAGCAGCCCGTCACCGCGCACCTCGCCGACCTGGGCGTGGTCCGACAGCGCCGCAGCGAGGGTCTCACGAAAATGCGCCCCGACCGTGCGGACGTTCTCGATCAGGTCGAGCTTATCGATCAGTTCCAGATTGGCAACCCCCGCCGCCGCGCAGAGTGGATGGGCCGAGTAGGTCCAGCCGTGGCCGATCGCGCCGAGGGCGTCCGAGCCCTTGACCAGCACGTCCCAGACCTTCTCGGAAACAATCGTGCCGGACAGCGGCAGATAGGCTGAGGTCAGGCCCTTGGCGATGGTGATGAGGTCCGGCTTGATGCCGTAATGATCGGAGCCGAACATGGTGCCGAGACGGCCGAAGCCGGTGACCACCTCGTCGGCGACCAGCAGCACGTCGTATTTCGCCAGCACCGCCTGGATCTTCTCCCAATAGCCGGCCGGCGGCGGCACGATGCCGCCTGTACCGAGCAGCGGTTCGCCGATGAAGGCCGCGACCGTGTCGGGCCCTTCGGAGAGGATCATGTCCTCCAGCTTGTCGGCGCAGAATTGCGAGAACTGCTCCTCGCTCATCGAGCGGTCGGCGCGGCGGAAGTAATAGGGCGCCTCGGTGTGAAGGATCGGCGCGCGCGGCAGGTCGAAGGCATTGTGGAACAGGCCGAGACCGGTCAGCGAGCCGGTCATCACGCCGGAGCCGTGATAGCCGCGCCAGCGCGAAATGATCTTCTTCTTCTCCGGCCGGCCGAGCACGTTGTTGTAGTACCAGATCAGCTTGATGTTGGTCTCGTTGGCGTCCGACCCCGAAAGACCGAAATAAACCCGGCTCATACCGGCCGGCGCTCGGTCGATGATCATCTTGGCGAGTTGGATCGAGGGTTCGGAGCCGTGGCCGACATAGGCATGGTAATAGGACAGCTTATGCGCCTGCTCCGCGATTGCCTCGGCGATCTCGGTGCGGCCGTAGCCGACATTGACGCAGTAGAGCCCGGCGAATGCGTCGAGGCTCTCCTTGCCGTCACGGTCGACGATTGTCGCGCCCTTACCGCCGGTGACGACGCGGGTCGGCGTCTCGCCGCGCGCGTGCATGCCCATATGGGTCGAGGGATGGAAGAAGTGATCGCGGTCGAAGGCGGTCAGTTCGTTGGTCTGGTCGAGCATCTTCAAGCTCCTTTCCTGAATCGGTTCTGCTGTCTGCGGTGCCGCTCAGGCCGTGTCGAGACAGACATATTTGAGGTCGGTGAAGGCCTCGAGGCCGTGGCGCGAGCCTTCCCGGCCGAGGCCCGACTGCTTGACGCCGCCGAAGGGAATAGGCGCGCCGGTGATCTTGACCCGGTTGACCGCCACCATCCCGTATTCGAGCGCCGCGCTCATGCGGGCAACCCGGGCGGCGTCGCGGGTGACCAGATAGGCGACGAGGCCGTATTCGGTGGCGTTGGCGCGCGCGGTCACCTCGTCCTCGCCGTCGAAGGGGACGACCGCGGCCACGGGACCGAAGGTTTCCTCGCGCATGATCAGCGCGTCATCGGGCACGTCGGCGAGCAATGTCGGCCGATAGAACAGCGGCCCGGCCGGATGGCGCTCGCCGCCGACGAGGCGCCGGGCGCCGCGCGCCAGCGCGTCGCGGACCTGTGCATCGACCTTGGCGACCGCCCGCTCATGCATCAGCGGGCCGATCTCGACCCCGGGCTGGAGACCGGGTCCAACCTCGAGCGCCGCGATCCGCTCGGCATAGGCGGTGAGAAATGCCGCGTAGATCGGCCGCTCGACATAGATGCGGTTGGCGGCGAGGCAATCCTGCCCCGAGGTCGCGAATTTGGCGTTCATGGCGATGTCCACGGCCTTGCCGAGATCGGCGTCGGCAAAGATCATCAGCGGCGCGTGGCCGCCCAGTTCCATGATCAGACGCTTGACCGTCGGTGCCGACTGGGCAGCGATCAGCCGGCCGATCTCGGTCGAGCCGGTAAAGCTCATCGCCCGCACCCGTTCGTCCTCGCAGAGCCGCCCGACGATCGTCGCGGCATCGCCGGTGACGACGTTGAACACGCCCGCCGGCATGCCGGCCCGCTGCGCGAGTTCGGCAAGCGCCAGCGCCGAGAACGGCGTCTCGGATGAGGGATGCGCGACCGCGGTGCAGCCTGCTGCAAGCGCGGCGGCGGCCTTTCGCGTCAGCATCGCGGCGGGAAAGTTCCAGGGCGTCACCAGACCGACGACACCGAGCGGGACGCGGCTGAGCGTCATCTGCGCATCGGGGAGATGGCTGGTCACGCTCTCGGCGTTGAGGCGTTTGGCCTCCTCGGCATAGAACGCGACGAAGGACGCCGCGTAATCGATCTCGCCGCGGGCCTCGGTGAGCGGCTTGCCCTGCTCCAGCGTTATCAGCAGTGCCAGATCCTCGCGCGCGGCGAGGATCAGCCCGTGCCAACGCATCAGGATGTCGGCCCGCAGCTGCGGCAACAGCGCGCGCCAAGCCGGAAAGGCCGCGGCCGCGGCGTCGATCGCCGGCGACGTCTCCGCCGCGCCAAGCGCCGGCACGGTGCCAAGCTGCTCGCCGGTCGCCGGATCACGCACCGACACAATCGCGTCGGCGGTGACCCACCGGCCGTCGATCAGCGCGGCCTCGATCAATAGCCCGGCATCGTAAAGCTGCGACAATGGGTACGCGCGGTCGGAGGTAACGGCGATGGCGGACATGGCGATCTCCCATTCGTCACGGCGAGGCCGGAGCAACGTTCACAACGTCGTTCTAGCGTCTTCGCCGCCGAGAGGTCGGCCATAGTTGGAGCGTTGATCGGAGAGCTATCCTGCCAGCGGCGGCTTTGTCGGATGGCTCGTCTTCCTGGCCCCTAACGGGTGGTCTCGGAGATCATTTCAATGGGAATCGGGGTCTTCTTGATCGAGGTCATCGCCGGATAGGTGAAGTAGCGCCGGACCCCGATATGATCGGCCAGGATCTTGTCGACGATGGCCTGATAGCTGGCGAGATCGCGGGTGACGAACTTGCACAGATAGTCGAAGCCGCCGGAAATCGACCAGCACTCGACAATCTCCGGAACCGAGGCAATCGCCGTCTCGAACTGCGCGAAGTCCTCCTTGCGGTGGCTCTCGATCTCGATCATGACGAAGAGCACCGTCAGCGGCCCATAGGTGCTTTCCGCGATCGAGGCCGCGTATCCCTCGATGATGCCGGCCTCTTCCAGACGGTTGAGCCGCTCCCAACACGGCGTCGGTGAGAGATTGACCCGCTCGGCCAAGGCCGCCTTTGGAATCCGCCCCTCCTTTTGGAGGATCGTCAAAATCTTGATGTCGCGGTCGTCCAGCTTGATGCGGCCTCGTGCCATGGAAAATCCCGGATCGTAGTTCGATCCCACTGCATAGACCGCCGGCTCGCCCCGCGTCCATAAGGCGTTTGCGACCTCAGCGCACGATGAGACATTGCTTGCGGGTCAGCGAAGCCACCTTATGGGACACCGAGCCGAGCAGAAATCCTTCCAGATCGCCATTGCCGCGTGCGCCGAGCACGATCAGGTCGCAGTCGTGCTCGTCGGCGAACTCGACGATGGCGCGCGCCGGCTGGCCGCGCTTTGCGTAAGACGCGACGTTTTCAACGCCCGCCTTCTGTGCTCGCTCCTTGGCGGCGGTGGCGATGTCGCTGGCGTAGCTCTTCAGCGCATCGTCGGGGCGCTGCTGTTCGCCGCGGGCCCGGACCATCGAGAGCGAGGCCTCCAGCGGCGAGTGATGACGATAGATGCAGAGCGTGATCAGACGGGCGCCGAAGGTCCGGCAGAGTTCGGCGGCGACGTCGAGCCCCCGCATCGCCATCGCCGAGCCGTCGACCGGAACGAGGATTGTCTTGTACATGGCGCGGGGAATGCCTCCTACGGATCGATGGAAAGATCGGACGTTCTAGCGGAAGGCGAGATCGCGCAGGAACAGCGCGATCTGGGGAAAGGCGATCAGAGCGACACTCACCAGGAGCAGGATGAATATGAAGGGCGGCGTGCCGCGGATGACGTCCATATAGGGACGCTTGAAGATCGCGATCGCCGTGAAGATGTCGCAGCCGAAGGGCGGCGTCGCCGAGCCGATGGCCACCTGCAGCGTAATGATGACGCCGACCAGCACCGGGTCCAGCCCGAGACCGGAGACCAGCGGCGCGAAGATCGGCACCAGCACCAGGATGACGACGATCGGGTCGACGAACATGCAGCCGATGAAGAAGGCGATCGAGATCGCCACCAGGACGGTGATCGGCCCGGCTTCGTCGAGACCCAGCGCGCCGAGGATCATCTGGGGGATCTGCTCGAACGAGATCACCCAGGAAAATGCCGCTCCCGCAGCGACCAGGATGAAGACAACAGCGGTGATGAGACCAGTCGACTTGGCGATATCGATGATGTCCGAAAGGCCGAGGGAACGGAAGATCACCAGTTCGAGGAAGAGCGCATAACCGACGCAGACCGAGGCCGCCTCGGTCGGGCTGAAGATGCCGCCATAGATGCCGCCGACGACGATGACCGGAAAACCGAGCGGCCATACCGCCGCGCCGACCGCCGCCATGCGCTCACTCCAGGACGCCTTGGGTTCCGTCGGGATGTTGTTCCGCCGCGCGTAGATGACCGAATAGGCGGAAAACAGGACGAGGATCAGCAAGCCCGGTCCAACGCCGGCGATGAACAATTCGGAGATCGAGGTGCCGGAGATGACCCCGTAGATGATCATGGCGATCGACGGCGGAATCAGCATGGCGATGTCGGACGCATTGACGATCAGCGCCAGGGTGAAGCTGTCGCTGTAACCGGCCTTCAGCATGCGAGGTCGGAGCGGACCGCCGATGGCGACGACGGTCGCCTGGGTCGAACCGGAGACGGCGCCGAACAGCGTACAGCTTGTCGCGGTGGCAACACCGAGCCCGCCGCGAATGTGGCCGACGAATTTCATCACCATGTCGATCAGGCGGTCGGCGGAATGGCCCTTGGTAATGATGTCGGCCGCGAGGATGAACATCGGAACGGCGATCAGCGCCGCCGGCCGAATGCCGGCAAGCATCTGCTGCACCATGATTTCCGGGCCGATCGGCAGGTAGAAGAAGAAGGCGACCATCGTCGCCGCAATCAGCGGGATCATCATCGGGAACCCCAGAAGCAGGAGCACCACCATGGTGAGGATCATCGCCGTTGCCATCAAAGCCCTTTCTTTCCAGTGCCCGCCGCCGGTTCGCGGCGCTGCCGCCTAGACCTGCGTTTCGCTGTCCTCGTAGGTGTCGACCACCGAAACCGAGAGATAGACGTCCGGCCGCGTCAGATTGGCAATCGCCGTCAAAACGTACTGGATGCCGGTGATGACGAAGCCGAGCGGAAGCCACACCAGGGTCACGAAAATCGGCATCCGCGTTACCGGCGAGATGCGGCCGGTCTCATAGACACTGACGACGTACTGGTACGAGTACCATGCCAGAATGAACATGGCCGCGGCGGTCACCAGCGCGATGACGATCATCAGCGCTTTTCGCAGCCCCTGCGACAGCGCGTCGTAGATCGCCGACATGCGGATGTGGCGACCGTGGCGCGCCGCAAAGCCGATTCCGGCAAAGGTCACGATGATGATAAGGAACTGGTTGAGTTCCTCGGCGAAATAGAGGCTCTGGCCGAAGACGAACCGGCCGATCACGTTCGCCACCGAACTCGCCGCCATGATGAGGATGCCGGCCGTCATGATGAACGCCTCGATCATGGCGATGACCCGATCGAGGATCTCCAACGGGCGCAATAAACCTGAAAACGCAACGGCCGGTGCTGGCGCCGAAACCTCCGTCGTCACCGACGTCTCAGACGACGCTGGGCCGGCGCCACCTTTGGTCGAAGGGTCCGCTGACGGGTCGATTCGGTTCATCGCCACCTCATTTCATGGCCCACTCTCGCGAACTGCTTCGCCGCCGCAAACCCCCAGGCGGCTACCCGCCGCCCAGGATTGCCGCGACAGATCTAGCCGTCGCCTTTCACGCGCTTCTTGGAGGCCTCGATGTCGGCCAAGAAGCCTTCCAGGATCGCCTTGCCGCTATCGCCGGTGATCTCGACGAACTTGTCGCGGACCTTCTTGGCTGCCTCGCGGAACGGCGCGCGTTCCTCGTCGGTCAGCGTCGTCACCGTGATCGATGGCTTGGCTTCCTTTATCTTGGCAAGCGCTTCGTCCTGCAAGCCCTTCTGATACTCGATGATGTGCTCGTAGGCGGCGTCGGCCGCCGCCGTAACCACCACCTTATCCTCCTCGGACAGGCCGTCATAGAAGGCCTTGTTGGCCGCGACCGCAGTCGTGAAGGTATTGTGGCCGGCGAAGGTGATGTGATCGGTCACCTCGTACATCTTGGTCGATTCCACGAAGAACATCGGGTTCTCCTGGCCCTGGATCATGTTCAGCTGCAGCGCGCCGAACACTTCGCCCCAAGGCAGCGGCGTCGCGGTCGCGCCGAAGGCGTTGTAGGTCTCGACCAGCAGCGGCGTGGTCATCACCCGGAACTTGACGCCATCGAGGTCGGCCGGCGCCTTGACCGCCTCCTTGGTGGTCATCACCACCTCACCCTCGGGGAACATGTCGATGAGATGCAGGTTCTGCTGCTCGTACATCCCGGCGAGCTCTTTGTTGATCGTCTCCGACGTCTTGTAGAAGTCGGCCAGAATGTCGGGCTCCTCCGGCAGCACGTAAGGCAGCAGGAAGACCTGGAGTTCGGGAATCAAGCTGCCGGTGAAGCCGGGCGACAGATCGACGAACTGGATCGCCCCCATCTGCGCGAGTTCGGTGGTGTCGGCCGTTTCGCCGAGCGTACCGAAGGGAAAGATCGCCACCGTATTGTCGGAGTTCGCCTCGACCTGCTCCTTGAACTTCTGGGCGTAGACGCCCTGGACCTCCTCCAGCGCCTCCTCGATGGCGTATTTCCATTCGGCCGCGAAGGCCGAACCCGACATGAGCGTCAGCGCCGTCGTGGTCGCGAGCGCCGTCGCCACGAGCTTGCGGCGAGACCTGGAAACGAGATTGGACATGGAGCTCTCCCTTTCTGCTGTGCGATGCGCACAATTGATTCGAAATATTTGAGCGGTTTCCGGTAGGAATTTCCACCCTCCCTGACGCCACATATCGTGATGCCTCAGATTTCAACCGCCAACACCATGATCAATTCGATCTCCGGTTAGAACGGATAAAATTATACACTTAGTCTAAACTCTTGTTTTCGAGCGCGCTTTTCCCGGCGAGACCACGAAACATTCCGACTTCCTTTTCCATGACACACGATGCCGATGCACCGACAACAAGAGTGTTCAGAAATTCGCGAGGAATCCAACCTCCATGCTTCTGAATATCGCAGCGGCTGTCGAGAGAGTGATTACCCATTTAGAAGCTCTGTAGCAGGAGGAACCGCTGCCCAGACGGAGCGAAAAGGACGAACGGCCTCATTGTCAGGCATGCTCAGATTATGATCACGTGCACGCCATACTCGCTCTCCGGCAACCGCTTGTGGCTTGTATCACCCACCCGCTGTCCACCCTGTGCCGACGGATTCCGCCCATGCCGCGATCGACAGAAATGGAGCCGCCGCCCTTGCCCGCAACCGTCTCAGGTTCGCGATGCTATAAGCGATGGATCTTCGAGTTCACCACCTATGAGCATTGATATTCACCAGGCACGCCACCGTCTTCGCCTCGACACGCGCGCCATCGAAAAGCGTGTCGGGCTGATCCTTCTGGCGACCGATCATTCCACCGAGGCCGATTTTACGCGGCTCGTCGCCTCGAACAGAGTCGGCGTGTTCTCGACGCGCATCGCCTACGCCAATCCCACGACGGCCGAGAATCTGCGCGCCATGCAGCCGCGGCTCGAGAGCGCCGCCGCCCTGCTGCTGCCGGATGATCGGCTCGACGTGATCTGCTTTTCCTGCACCGCTGCATCGGTGGTGATCGGCGATGCCGCCGTCGCCGCCGCGATCCGCAAGGCCAAGCCCGGTGTGCCGGTGGTGACGCCCGCAGCAGCCGCCGCCACCGGCTTGAAAGCCCTTGGCACGCGAAGGATCAGCATCCTCACGCCCTATACGGTAGCGGTGAGCGAGCCGATGGCGGCCTATTTCGAAGCCGGAGGTTTTCACATCGAGAGCTTCACCTGCCTCGGACTCGATGACGACCGCCAGATGGCGCGGATCGCGCGGGAGTCGCTGATCGAAGCCGCCGTGGATGCCACCTCCGCGAGCGCCGAGGCGCTGTTCATCTCTTGCACAGCGCTTCGCTCCGCCTCGGTCGTTTCGGCCATCGAGGCACGGATCGGCCGTCCCGTCGTCGCCAGCAACCAGGCAAGTGCCTGGGCATGCCTGAACCATTGCGGCCAGTGGGTCGCCCGGCCGGACGCCGGCCGGTTGATGACGGTCGCCATGCCGACTGAAAGTTAGATCCCATGCCGCACGTCACACTGTCGGAGATCGAGGAAGCGGCTCGCAGGATCGCCGGGCGCGTCCGCCGCACGCCGGTCGACCTGTCGCCAAGTCTGTCGGCTTTGGCCGGCGTCCCGGTCTTCCTCAAGCACGAACATCGTCAGATCACCGGCGCCTTCAAATTACGCGGCGCGACCAATGCACTCCTGCAGCTTTCCCCTGACGAACGCGCCAAGGGCGTCGTCGCCACCTCCACCGGCAACCACGGCCGCGCGCTTGCGCACGCCGCCGCGGCCGAGGGTGTGCGCTGCATCGTTTGCATGTCCTCGCTGGTCCCGGCCAACAAGCTGGAGGCGATCAAGGCGCTCGGCGCCGAAATCCGCATTATCGGCCGTTCCCAGGACGAGGCGCAGATCGAGGTCGAGCGGCTGATCGCAGAAGACGGAATGACCGGTCTTCCGCCTTTCGACCATCCCCACATCGTCGCCGGCCAGGGCACGATCGGCCTGGAGATCGTCGAGGATGTGCCGGACGCGGCGACTGTGCTGGTGCCACTTTCGGGCGGCGGCCTGATCGCTGGTATCGCCGTGGCGGCGAAAACCCTGCGGCCCGACATCCGGATCGTCGGCCTGTCGATGCGGAGCGGCGCGGCGATGGCCGCGAGCCTCGATGCCGGGCATCCGGTCGAGGTCGAGGAACTGCCGACCCTGGCCGACTCCCTCGGCGGCGGGATAGGGCTTGCGAACGCCTGGACCTTCGAGACGGTGCGCGCGCTGGTTGACGACATCGTGTTGCTCGACGAAGCCGAGATCGCGGCCGGCATTCGGCACGTCTACGAGATGGAACGCGAGATCGTCGAGGGCGCCGCAGCCGTCGGCGTCGCGGCGCTGCTCGCCGGCAAGGTTGCACCGACCGGCCCGACGGTCGCGCTCCTGTCCGGTCGCAATATCGCCATGGAGCTGCATCGCCGCATCATCAACGGCGCGGATGGGTTGGAGGAGACCGACTGATGCCCGAGATGCGCATCCTCACGGAGAGCGACCTGCGCGCGCTGGTGCCGCTGGATCTCGCGGCGGTCGACGCGATCGAGACCGCCTTCGCCGCTCTGGCGACCAAGCAAGTGGCGATGCCGCCGATCTTGCGCCTCGACATTCCCGAGCATCGCGGCGAAGTCGACGTCAAGACGGCTTATGTGCCCGGCCTGTCCGGCTTCGCCATCAAGATCAGCCCAGGCTTCTTCGACAATCCGAAGCTCGGCCTGCCGAGCGTCAACGGCATGATGGTGCTTTTCTCTTCGAAAACCGGCCTTGTCGAGGCGCTGCTGCTCGACAACGGGTATCTCACCGATGTGCGGACCGCCGCCGCCGGTGCCGTGGCGGCCCGGCATCTGGCGCGGTCCGACGCGCGGATCGCCGCGATCCTCGGCGCCGGCGTCCAGGCGCGGCTGCAGTTGCGGGCGCTGAAGCTGGTCCGCCCGATCGCCGAGGCGCGGATCTGGGCGCGCGACATCAAGAAGGCGGAGGCCACGGCCGCGGCACTGTCGGCGGAGTTGTCGATCCCGGTTGCGGCGGTCTCCGATGCCCAAGCGGCCGTTGCCGGCGCCGATATCGTCGTGACGACGACCCCATCCGAGGCACCGATCCTCGAAGCCGGCTGGCTTGCTTCGGGCCAGCACGTCACCGCGATGGGATCGGACGCCGAACACAAGAACGAAGTCGACCCTGCCCTCGTCACCCGCGCCGACCTCTACGTTGCCGACAGCCTCCAGCAGACGCGCTGGCTTGGCGAGTTGCACCACGCCATCGCCGCCGGCCTCGTCACGGCGGACAGTGCCTTTTCGGAGCTCGGCGAGATCGCCTGCGGGCGTCTGCCCGGCCGTGTCGACCCGCATGCGCTGACATTCTGCGACCTTACCGGTACCGGCGTCCAGGACACGGCGATCGCCATACTTGCCAATGCCCGCGCCGTGAAAGCCAACGCAGGCAGCCTCTTCACCAGCTAAATTTCCTCCAACAGGTGCATCATGACAGAGCCGACGCTCAACTTTACTCGCGCCGAATACGCAACCCGCCTCGCCAAGACCCGCGCGGCCATGGCTGTGGAGGGCATCGACCTCCTCTACGTCTCGGATCCGTCCAACATGGCCTGGCTCACCGGCTATGACGGCTGGTCGTTCTATGTCCACCAAGGGGTTCTCGTGCCGCCTGAGGGCGAGCCGGTCTGGTTCGGCCGCGGACAGGATGCCAACGGCGCCAAGCGCACCGCCTATCTCGGCGCCGACAACATCGTTGGCTATGCCGACCATTATGTTCAGTCCACCGAGCGTCATCCGATGGACTTTCTGGCCACCGTGATCGCCGACCGCGGCTGGGACAAGGGCGTTATCGGCGTCGAAATGGACAATTACTGGTTCTCGGCAGCGGCCTTCGCGTCGCTTCAAAAGCATCTGCCGAATGCCCGCTTCGTCGACGCGACCGCACTGGTGAACTGGCAACGCGCGGTGAAGAGCGAGCAAGAGCTGGATTACATGCGTATCGCCGGCCGCATCGTCGGCGCGATGCACCGGCGCATCCTGGAAAGGGCCGAGCCCGGCATGCGCAAATGCGATCTCGTCGCCGAGATCCTCGATGCCGGAACGCGCGGTGTCGAGGGCTATGGCGGCGACTACCCGGCGATCGTACCGCTGCTGCCCTCGGGTGCCGACGCATCGGCGCCTCATCTGACCTGGGACGATCGGCCGCTGCGCCGAGGCGAAGGCACCTTCTTCGAGATCGCCGGCTGCTACAAGCGCTACCACTGCCCGCTGTCGCGTACCGTCTTTCTCGGCAAGCCGACGGAGGCGTTCCGCGACGCCGAAAAGGCGACTCTCGAAGGCATGGAAGCGGGGCTGGAGGCCGCCCGGCCCGGCAATACCTGCGAGGACATCGCCAACGCGTTCTATGCGGTGCTCAAGAAGTACGGCATCAGCAAGGATAACCGGACGGGTTACCCGATCGGGCTGTCCTACCCGCCGGACTG
The DNA here is from genome assembly GCF_036549515.1 of Aurantimonas sp. E1-2-R+4. Lineage (NCBI taxonomy): Bacteria > Pseudomonadati > Pseudomonadota > Alphaproteobacteria > Hyphomicrobiales > Aurantimonadaceae > Aurantimonas > Aurantimonas sp. E1-2-R+4. Next base: position 12,705 of record NZ_JAZHLK010000071.1, read on the forward strand.
GGGCGAGCGGACAATGAGCCTTCGCCCCGGCGACCGAACCGAATTGAAGCCGGGCATGACCTTCCATTTCATGACCGGTCTGTGGCTGGAGGACATGGGCCTCGAGATCACCGAGTCGATCGCCATCAGCGACACCGGCTACGATCTTCTCGCCGACGTGCCGCGCCAGCTCTTCGTCAAGGATTGAGGCCGATGCTGATGAGCGACCCGCTGACCCCTTCGCCGATCGTCGCCACGGTGGACTTCGAGGCTGACGGCATCCAGCACGGCTTCCTGCGTTTGCCCTACAGCCGCGACGATTCCGCCTGGGGCTCCGTCCTGATCCCGATGACCGTCGCCAAAAACGGCGACGGACCGACGGCGCTGTTGACCGGCGGCAACCACGGCGACGAATACGAGGGCCCGATCGCTCTTTTCGACCTCGCCCGCCGGCTGTCCGTCGATGAACTGACCGGCCGCGTCATTATCGTGCCGGCGCTCAACTACCCGGCGTTTCGCGCAGGCACCCGCACCTCGCCCATCGACAAAGGCAATCTCAACCGCAGCTTTCCCGGCGCGCCCTACGGCAATCCGACGGAAAAGATCGCCGACTACGTCACCCGCCATCTGCTGCCGCTCGCCGACATCGTTCTCGACTTCCACTCCGGCGGCCGCACGCTCGACTTCCTGCCCTTCGCCGCCGCCCACATCCTGGAGGACAAGCGCCAGGAGGCAGCCTGTTTCGCCGCCGTCGCCGCCTTCGGGGCGCCCTGGTCGGTAAAGATGCTGGAGATCGACGCGGTCGGCATGCTGGATACGACAGCGGAGGCGATGGGCAAGGTGTTCGTCACCACCGAACTCGGCGGCGGAGGAACCGCAACCGCGCGGACCGCGGCAATCGCCAAACGCGGCACCGCCAATTTGCTGCGCCATGCCGGCATCCTGAAGGGCGCGGTCGAGCATTACGACAGTCGCTGGCTCGACATGCCGTCTGCCGACTGCTTCACCTTCTCCGAACTCGACGGCATGATGGAGCCGCTCGTCGATCTCGGCGACACGGTGGTGAAGGGTCAGCCGATCGGTCGTGCCTGGCCTATCGATCGCACCGGTTCGGCCCCCTTCGAATTCACCGCCAAGATGGATGGAATCCTGGCGGCGCGGCACTTTCCCGGCCTCGTCAGGGCCGGCGACTGCATCGCTGTTCTCGGAACGATTTGAGGCCCCCACCGAGACGACGAAGTCTTGCTTCATCCGTGAGCAAGCAGGCGCTCCATGACGAACCGCACCGTGTTCCCCAAAGGCTCCAACTGATGGGATAGTGGGGCCGGCATGAGCAAGACGACCAACAAGTTTTCACCGGCAGTCCGCGCGCGCCTCATTCGGACTTGCCGCCTCCTGCCGATCGGCACGCAGCTTCGGCTTGACCTGACGGTTCGGCGTCTTGTTCCGTCAGCTTGCCGTTGTCGTCCTCAAGCTGCTTCAGCCGCTTCATCTCCGTCGGCAACCGGCCGCCCTACTTCTTCTTCCAATGGAAGCAGGTTGTCTGGCTGATCCCGGCTCGCCGACATATCTCGGCAACCCTCTCCGCGCGTCCGAAAACTTCGATGTCTTCGGCGTTCGCTGCTCCTCCCGACCAAGGAGCTAACGCGGAAAACTCCCGTTCAGAACGATCCAGTTTCGCGCGAGCAGATCAAGATCTTCCTGGCAATCGTAACAAGCCGATCCGCCGCGACGCCCGAAGACGACTTCGCTTCACCGACATTCCTGGCCGGCGGTTCGATGAGCGCGGAGCATCGATCGAAGTCCGAGGACGCATCAGCGCAAATCGTTCCGATCAGACGCCCATCCCCATCCACAGCCCAGTCTTTCCTAATAAGAAAAATTTTTGACAAATGAGCGAGCAAGGGACAAGATATTTTCCGGAGGGTAAATTTTCCTGTCTACAGGGAAATTTATAGAGGGGGAGCGATCCCGCAGGGAATCAGATTTTTCGCATGTCGGGAGCATACCCGGCGGAACATCGGTCTCTGAGTGTCGGTCCACAAAGAAGTTGAATGATATGAATCGTTTGTGATTCCATGCTGTTGATTTGATTCGACGAGGGCATGGAAGCGATGTGGACGAAAGCAAACCGCGGGA
>NZ_JAZHLK010000072.1:0-13192 GCF_036549515.1 Aurantimonas sp. E1-2-R+4
TCAACGACATGCAAAGGGGCCCGATCGGATCCCTTTGCATGTCGGCGCCAGCGTCGCCAAAGGGGTCAACATTCCAAGCGAAATGGGGGGCACGGTTCGAAGCGATTTGACAGCCGAGCGCACCATCGACGCGCTCTGGACAACGGTCGGCACGCTAATAGACCGCTTTGAGGCCACTGAATGCGCCAGCTGCTTCAAAGCGGCCGGCTACGATGCAAGCTAATCGAAAAATGCTCTAGACAGCCGCCCTACCCTAGGGTTAGACTGGGATCCAAAGAATTTCTCTGGAGGCAGCGATGTTGTTGGTGCGATTTTGCGTCATGACGATTTGCCTGATTGCTTTTTCCTCTCCATCACGCTCACAGGTATACACTCCCGGTACATTCCGTATCGACGGAATTCCAGTCGCGTGTGGTCCGCTAACGTTTGTTGTAAGCCCGCTTGTGCCGGACGTAGGCCTAAATAACGGCCGCGGTCAGATATTCTTGAACCCGATCGCCCTGGCTCCATTGCCAACGACTCTGAAGTTATTTTGGGCCGCGCATGAATGCGGGCACTTCTTCGCAGGCGCCGATGAGGCTGGTGCAGATTGTTGGGCTATGCAAGCTGGTCGTCATCAAGGATGGTTTCCGCACCAGGCGTTTCGCGACCTGATACAAATGTTCCAGAACAATCCGGGCGACATTCTGCATCCAAGTGGACCCCAACGGGTCCGCAATATGTATGATTGCTATGTGAATTAGGTTTAGCCAAAATGATCAGCACCTCAACCCGCATTTCATGCATTGTTCTCTTCGTTATCTCGACAATTTCTAGTACTGCTCTGGCGGGAGATCCCAGTGCAATTCTGGAAGGACATGCGAGGATTACTTTCGAGAACACCGATAAGTCCGCTCAATCTCGCGATGAAGCGAATGAATTCGGCACCGAAGACCCTAGTGTGTTTAGTCAGTTTCGCCTCAACCCGGAAATCAGCGCGCCATCGCGGCATGACAACAATGCAGCTCCCCAATACGGGGACTTAGAGAATTTTGGTTATTTCCTAACGCCTTCGATGTGGCCTGCGAGTCGCGGCACGACCATCGTATTCGTATGCTGGGAAAACGCCTCACCGCGGTTCGTCAGAGAGATGGAATGGGTACAGCGTGCTGCTTCCTCCAGCTGGCAAGAGCACTCTGGGCTCGCGTTTAGGGGATGGCGGGGATGCGCGGAAACTTCCGACGGGATCAGAATTCTAATTGAAGACACAGGCCCGCATGTGAAGCAGCTCGGCGCCTTTCTCAATGGTCGGCCGGCGGGAATGGTGTTGAACTTCACCTTCCAGAATTGGAGCCCGTCCTGCGCGCGAAATGAAAGCGCGCGTGAGCGCTGCATTCGATCCATCGCAGTGCACGAGTTCGGACACGCGACCGGCTTTGCGCACGAGCACAATAGGTGGGACACTCCGGGAGAGTGTACGCTCGAGCCCCAAGGCACGGATGGCGACGTTATGTTGACGCCCTACGATGCGTCATCCGTCATGAATTATTGTAATCCCGTTTACAACAACAACGGCAGCTTGAGCCTTCTAGATGTAGCCTCAGTTCAAGCAGTATACGGTAAGCCCCAATGAATGCGTTTCTAGCCGCGTCGGTCACATTTTGGGCTTTGATCGGTCACATCCCGCAAGTCGCTGCCTTAACGCTCGCAGAGATAGGCGAGGAAGCTCGGCCGTCCACTGTGCACATCAGCTATGATGCAACCGATCCCGAAACAGGAGCAGTTTCCGTCGTAAACGGCTCCGGCTTTGTCGTTTCTAGTTCGGGCTATGTGATGACCGCTTATCATGTCTTGGAGCCTTGGATGGCACAGCCGGAGGCGCAGCGCTTGCAACGGTCGATCATGGTCCGCTTAGGTTCTATTCATAACGAATCTTTGACCGCGGAGCTGGTGGAGTACAACGCGAGCGCCACCGTCGGTGGTGGTGCGGATCTCGCGGTTCTAAGGATTCGGAGGTCTGCGACATACGCTACTGCCGATTTCTGCTATATTGAAAATCGGCCGATCGGCTCCCGCATCTTTGCCTTTGGGTTCCCTGCTGGGCAGGAGTTGAACTATGCGGAAGGGGCAATCGCAAACCCGGACGGTGTCGGGGACCGCTGGACCGCCAACATCAATTTCGACTATGGTATGAGTGGAGGCCCCGTCTATGATGACCTCGGAAGAGTGATCGGTGTTGTGAAGGGTGGAATGAAAGGCGTTCAGCCGGTGCGCTATATAACGCGCCTCTTAAGAGCTCGGAGTTTACTGATAGACTATGGAATAGACGTGGAACGATGTGATAATCCCTCGCCCGCGACCTCCAAAAGCGCGCAGTCAAGCAATTCCGTTATTCCAACACTGAACAATTCTGAATGTAACAAAATTGGATTCACTGATTACTCGACCTTTCCGCCGACATTCAAGACGGAAGTCGTTTGCAGTGAGGGGAAACCGTAATGCGGAGCGTGCTTCTCATACTTGTGTTTTTCTTGTTCTCCGCTAGCCCCGGATTTTCCGACGACAGGGAGGATGCAGAAACTGCCGCTGGCTTAGTCGTTCGCATGTTCGACGAAAAAAAGTTCTCAGAGCTTTGGGACTCCCTCACCCATAGCTTGTTCAAGAAAAACCTAACGCGGGACCAGTTTTTAGCTAATATGACCATTGGACGATCTACATTTGGTCGAATGACGTCATCAAGACATATAAGTACTGATTTTTCGAAGTCCGATCCGATTTACAATTATGAAGGCCAGATCTATGCCATCACCTTTCTTAATGAATACGGCCCACTCCGCTTTTACGAGCGTATTGTGATGGCCCTTGACGAGGATGGTGAGTTCCGGTTGGCGGGCGTCTTCGGAGCCCCCGCAGGAAGCCCCGCTCAGTAGCAACGAAGTTGCATCGCGGTTACCGGCATCAGCCATCTAGCGCGTATAGGCCCATTCATTGGAATTCAATTCGGCCCAGTGTCCAGTACGCGTCGAAGTCTGAACGCACGAGCGCTTTAACATACGGGCATGAACCCGCGGGAATTCGTTCGACGCCGCAATTTCTCGCTTGCCAAGGTTGGGGTCGTGGGTTCGAATCCCATCGCCCGCTCCAATTTTCTCCCTAGTGATTGAGAATCCAAAACGTTATTTTAGCGAGCCAATGGCGTTCGGCCATAGCTGAAATCAATCCCGCACCGGGCGCTGATTCCCTCTTCCAGGGGTTGCGCCCCCTCCTCTTTCATAGCCTGCGGCGACAGACCGCGCGGACGTCATGGGACAGCTCGATCCGGACCAGAAACGGCGCCTCGACCCCGTTCCATGCGGTCGCCATCCGGCTGCCCGCACACGACATTTTGATCCCAGAGCTGGACCACGTGCCGTACTCTCTCTCCAAGGCACCTTGGAGGAGGAAACCATGGCGCGTTCGTCCGTATTGTTTGCCGCCACTCTTGTAGCAGGGACCCTTGTCGGTCCCGCCATGGCTCAAGACAGTCCAATGAGCTTCTTCGTCACCAGTCAGGGGCCGGGCGACGGCGCCAATCTCGGCGGCCTGGAAGGAGCGGACGCCCACTGCACCAGCCTCGCGGAAGCTGCCGGCGTCACCGGAAAAACCTGGGCGGCCTATCTGAGCACCAGCGACACCGACGCCCGTGATCGCATCGGCGGCGGGCCTTGGGTCAACGCGAAAGGCGAAACCATCGCCGACAGCCTCGACGCGCTGCACAGCGACGCGAACGCCATCACCAAGGCGACCGCGCTGAACGAGAGCGGCGAATTGGTCAATGGCCGCGGCGATCAGCCGAACCGCCATGATATCCTCACGGGCTCGCTCCCGGACGGCACCGCGCACGAAGCGACTTGCGAGAATTGGACGTCGAGCGGCGAAGGCAGCGCGATGGTCGGCCATCATGATCGCATGGGGCTCGACGAGTCCGCCGAGGCCAAATCCTGGAACTCGTCGCATCCCTCGCGCGGTTGCGGACAAGAGGCGTTGCAAGGAACCGGCGGGGACGGCTTGCTCTACTGCTTCGCGAAATAGCTAAGGCAAGAGCGGCGGAAAGTCGCGATGACATCCAAGCTGCTCTCGCGTGAATCGCCGCGCAAAGGTTTCAGACGCAGGATTCGGACATAAAAGCGGAAAATGGTAGCGGAGGAGCGTTGCCGCCATTACAGTGCTATGACTAAATTCGTTTGCTGAGCTACATTTGCTTGGTCACGAGAACTTTTAGGTTCGAGTCCTGCCCCCGGACAGGTTCCATCATCAATTGCTGATCACGCAAATATAACAAGCATTTAGGCCGCTCTCTGGACGGTCGCTTTGCGTTCTATTCCGTTGACGAACTCGACATTGAGACGGGAGATGCCAGCGACGGATGTGGCGAAGACGGACGATGGTTGAACCTGTCTGCGCCCTATGCGGGCTTTGGCTCCGGCATTGGGATCAGCTTGGCCATCTTCCTCAGGTTCTGAGCGGTGGCTGCGAGATGGAACTCGTCTCGGGCCCCGCATGGCTGTCAATGCCGCGTGAATTCCCCAAAAGCGCCGAAGTAAAATTTCCCAATTCCGCCGGTCAGCTCGCTGTGGCGAAGGGGTCGAGCCGAGGCGGTCGCCCGCGACGGCGCGGCTGGGCTTGTAGCGGCGGAGCGATGATGGCCTTCGAGCGGACGTGCTCGGGCATGAGCTCGGCGTGCGGGCGAAGCCGATAGCTTGATCCCTCGATCTGAACGACGACGGCGTGATGCAGCAGGCGATCGAGGAGCGCGGTGGCGATGACCGGATCGCCGAAGACGTCGCCCCATTCGGCAAAGCCGCGATTGGACGTCAGGATCATCGCGCCCCGTTCATAGCGGGCGTTGACCAGTTGGAAGAAGAGGTTGCCGCCGCCGGCCCCGACCGGCAGGTAGCCGATCTCGTCGACGACCAAGAGTGATGGGCGGCAGAAGAAGCGGATTTTCTCCTGGAGCCGGCCTTCGCGTTCGGCGCGGCCTAGCGCCGCGATTAGCTCGGCGAGCGTGGAGAAATAGACGCTCTTCCCGGCCTTGACGGCCTCGACGCCAAGGGCGGTCGCCAGATGGCTTTTCCCGGTCCCGGGTGGCCCGAGAAAGTGGACGACCTCGCAGCGTTCGATGAAGCCGAGCTGAGCGAGCGTGAAGATGCGGTCCCGGTCGAGCGATGGCTGGAATGAGAAGTCGAAGCCAGTCAGCGTCTTGATTGTCGCCAGGCGGCCCATTCTGAGGGCCGTCTTGATCCGGCTGTTCTCGCGAAGGGTCAGCTCTTCGGCCAACAGAGTGTCGATCGCCTCGAGGGCCGTGATCTCGCCCTGTTCCAGCCGGCGCACGAGATGGTCGAGGGCCTCCAGCGCCCGCGGCATCTTCAGCCCGACGAGATCGTGGCGGATGCGGTCGATCGTCGATGGCGTCTGGTCGAGCGAAGCGGTCATGACCGGCCTGCCTGCGCCAGCACTTGGGCGACGGCGTCGTAGAATGCGAGTGAACGTTGCGCGACGACATCGCCGGTGCCGCGCACCACGATAGCCTCGCCGGATCCCTGCAATCGTCTTCGAGGCGGATGCCCGCGATGACCGGGCGCCACCCGGCGCTGCTTGCGGCCCTCAAGGATCGGATGTGTCGCGATTAGCACGCTGTCCTCGAAGATATGGACCTCGCCGGCAAGCTTGTGAACCTCGACAATCCGCCGGCGCGTGGCGTCAGGAACGCTGTAGAGGTTGCCGTCGACACTGACCATGCCGTCCCGGCTGAGGCGGCGCTCCAGCTTGAGGACCGATCGGAACGGCGCGACCGGCAGCGGCCGCAAACAGGGCCGTTTCTCGGCGAACGCCTCGCCGACGACGCGCTGGGTCGTGGCATGCACCCGGCAGTTGGCGACGGTATCGAGCCAATGGGCCAGTTGCCGGTTCAGATCGTCGAGATTGCGGAACGAGCGCGCCAGGAAGAAGTCTTCCCGGATATATCGGAACGGCCGCTCCACCTCGCCCTTCGTCTGAGCCCGATATGGCCGGCAAGCTTTGGGGTGATAGCTGTAGTGACGAGCGAGAGCAACGAGCGCCCGGTTATAACCTGACCGACACGGAGACCCCGATGACCGATACGGCCATGCCGCTGATTGAGCTTCTTCGGAAGCATGACGAGGGAGATTTTCTGCGCACCGTGAGCGAAGCCGTCCTCCAGCTTTTGATGGAACACGATGTCGAGGGCCAGATCGGCGCCGGACGGCACGAGCGGTCCGATGGCCGGCTGACCTATCGCAATGGGTATCGCGACCGCGAGCTAAAGACGCGGCTTGGATCGTTGAACCTTCGCGTGCCGAAGCTGCGGCAGGGCTCGTATTTTCCCGGCTTCCTGGAACCGCGCCAGACGTCCGAGAAGGCTTTGGTCGCCGTCATTCAGGAGGCGTGGATCAACGGTGTCTCGACCCGGCGCGTCGATGATCTCGTGCAGGCGATGGGCCTGGCGGGGATTTCCAAGAGCACGGTATCGAAGCTGTGCAAGGAGATCGACGAGCGGGTCGGCGAATTCCTCGATCGCCCGCTGACCGGCGAATGGCCCTATATCTGGCTGGACGCGACCTATCTGAAGGTCCGTCAGGGCGGGCGCATCGTCTCCGTTGCCGCGATAATCGCCGTCGCGGTCAATACGGGCGGACGGCGCGAGATCATTGGCCTGGCGATCGGCCCGTCGGAGGCCGAGACCTTCTGGACCGATTTCCTGCGTTCGCTGAAGAGCCGCGGCCTTGCCGGCGTGAAGCTGGTGATCTCCGATGCCCATACCGGCCTCAAGGCGGCGATCGCCCGGGTCTTCAACGCGACCTGGCAGAGATGCCGGGTGGGCCTGTTGAAGAAGTCGGTTTCTGCCGCCTCTACGGCAAAAGAGGCGTCTGATGGCAGCTTGGGAGGCCCGCGGCGCCGGATTCGATCAGATCGGAGCGACTCGGCGTTCAAGGTTCGCGGTAACGATGCGCGGGGCGCCCAACAAACGAAGAATTTGCCTGAACAGAGCGGCGGCGAGCCGCTTCAGGTTGATAGCCGCGGCCGTCAGATAAGCTTGGATCTTCATGTTCGAGAGCCCGCGCCGAATGGCCCGAGCCAAACCGTGCCAGGTCTTGGCTTCGCCATGGAATCCTTCAGATCTCCAACGATGGCGCTGATAAAGGCGTTTATCTTCCTCACCCCATCTCTCGCGCCGCCGCCGAGCCCGTAGCAGAGCGGGATAATCCTCGCCGACGACGACCGCTTTGTTCACCCGGCCTTTCGAAAGGCACAACGATGCAAGGTCGCAGCCCCGACAATCGGCGGCTCGGGACGTGAAGAAGCGTCCGTGTTTGATGGCCCTGCCTGCCTTCAGAATTTTTCCCCGCGGGCACTTCAAAACGTGATGCTTGGCATCGTATCGAAAACGACGCATCGGGACCTTGCTGCGGATCGGTTCGGCTTTGGTCGGAATGACGGCGGTGATGCTGCGGCGCTCAAGACCGCCGAATACCTTCGCATAAGCATAGCCGGCGTCGGCCGTCGCAACCTCGATCGCCACGCCGGTCGTTTCCGCCACCACGTCCAGCCGGCTCAGGATTTCCTTCCCTTCGTTGACCTCTCCCGTCGTCACCTCGACATCGAGAATGACACCGCAGACATCGTCGACGACGCCATGCTGCTTGTAGCTCGGTTCCAGTCGCCGATTGCGCCCGTTGGTCGCCATGCTGGCGTCGGGGTCGGTGACGCAGACCTTCTTGTATTTGCCCGACTTGCGCGATCTCTTCGCGGTCATTTCGGCGTCCTTTGCAATGTCGTCCTGATCGTCATTTTCGGCTCTCACGCTATCGAGGTGGCGCACCGCCAAGCTTTCCCAGCTGACGTCCGCCCGGATCAGCGAGGCATCGACATGAACCACCTCACCCTTGGCGATCCCGGCGGCGACACAGACCTCGACCGTGCGCTCGAAGATGCGGCGGAAGCGCTCCGCACCCCAGCGCTGGCGAATGCGGGTCAGCGAAGAATGATGGGGCAATGCTTCATGCAAACCGAAGCCAACGAACCAGCGGATCGCGAGATTGACCTGTGCCTCGCGCATCAAACGACGGTCATGAACGATGCCGAGCAGGAAGCCGGCAAGCATCAGGCGAACGGCAACCTCCGGGTCGATCCCCGGCCGTCCGAATTCGGCTGAGTAACAATCCGCAACCGCCTCACGCATCCACGAGAGATCAAGAACCCGATCGACCCGGACGAGAATGTGATCGTCCGGAAGCAGCTCCCGAAGCGAGCCGCACATATAGAGCTCAAGCTGATCGCGTTCCTTCCGACCCAACATCGAATGCCGCCTCCGATGACCATCGTCTTCGGGAAAGAGAATCACCAATCGTCGACTTCTTCAACAGGCCCAGGGTTCACTTTCAAAGAAACGCGCTGGCCCATGCCGGCAAGAGCAGCCGGCGCGTCGTCGCTGCCTTTATCGCCACTGCCTTCGCACAGAACGACCATGCCAACGCCAGCAAGCAATGGCGCCATGTCGCCGACCAGATGCGCGGCAAGTTGCCGAAACTGGCCAGTCTCATGGATGACGCGGAGGAGGATGTCCTCGCCTACATGACTTTCCCGCCGCAGCACCGCGCGAAATTACACAGCACAAATCCGATCGAGCGGCTCAACGGCGAGATCAAGCGGCGCACCGACGTCGTTGGCATCTTTCCGAACGAGAAAACAATCACCCGGCTCGTCGGCGCTATCCTTATGGAGCAGAACGAGGAATGGGCCGTCCAGCGCTCGCGCTACATGACACTGGAAACGCTGGCTCCCGTCTGCGATGATCCCATCATCAGCCTGCCTGCTGCATGATGGGCTGAGCTGCTCGTCGCTGCCGCGATCCGCGAGGCCAGACGTCAGCTACACCACGCACCGGGACACGACCACAGCGTCGCCTGCATTGATCCATTCGTCCTTGTTCGGAGACCCACAGCGCGTGAAGTTCAGGGGCGTTCAAGAACGGCCTCGCCAATCAGCGCCGCCCCCTGGCGTCCAACCTCGTCGATGAGGATATTCAGATCTGCGCGGGTCGTTCGGTGATTGTTGATTGCGGCGCGCAGGCAATGGCGGCCTTGCACCGTCGTGTCGGATACCGCAGCAACGCCAGCTTCCTGCATCCGAACCATGATTTCGGTGTTCAGCTTCTTGAGTGCCGGCTCGGGCAGCCCACCCGGGTCGTATCGAAAGCAGACGATGTTGATGGCGGTCGGAAAACAGATGCTGAGATCGGGGGTGGCTGTGATCCGTTCCGTCAGATAGTGCGCATGGGCGAGATCCTGATCGATCAGGCGGCCAAATTTGGCGACGCCATGTTCCTCAAGCGCCATCCACACCTTGAGCGCACGAAACCCGCGCGATGTCTGAAGGCCGAAGTCGTTCAACCAGGCCCCTGAAGCGATGCCGCGCGGTGCGTTTTCCAGATACTCCGGCGTCAGCGTGAAGCTCCCGAAATGTGCATCGGCATCCCGGACCAGGGCGCAGCCCACCTCAAACGGGGCGTGGAGCCATTTGTGCGGGTCGAGCGCGATGGAATCGGCCCGCGCGATCCCGCGCACCAGCGCCTTCCCCTCGGGCGCGATGGCAAGAAGCGCGCCGATGCAGCCGTCCACATGCAGCCACAGCCCGTCTTCGGCGCAGAGATCTGCAATCGCCTCCAGATCGTCGATAGCACCGGTATTGACCGTGCCAGCGGTCGCGATCACGCAGGCGGGCTGGGCCCCTGCCGCCCTGTCTTCGGCGATGGCGGTGCGAAGGGCTGAAACGTCCATCCGGCAGGCCGCGTCCGTGGGTACGCGGCAGAGCGCCCGGTTGCCCATCCCCATCGCCTCGAGGGCGATCTGGTGACACGAGTGGATCTGGTCGGAGCCGTAGAACCGCATGGGTTCCTTCAGCGCACCCACGCCCAGTTCGCGCAGGTCGATACCGGACATCCGGTTGCGCGCCACGGTCAACCCGATCAGGTTGGCCATCGACCCGCCCGAGACCAGCGTGCCGCTGGCCTCGGGCGGGTAGCCCATCATCTCCTTCAACCAATTGACGACCTGCTTGTCGATCTCCGCAGCGGCATGATCGCCTCCGCCCAGATTCGAGCCAAGAATGGCTGCAAGGAAGTCTCCCAGCGCGCCAGTGAAGTTGCTCGCCCCCATGTACCACATCCAGAAGCGCGGATGGATGTTGCCCATCGGGTAGGGCAGCATGTTTGTGACGAGATCGTCGTAGACCTCCGCCAGCGGCCGGCCCTCCTGCGGCACCGGGCTGCGGAACCGTGCGCGTACCTCGGGCGGCATGTCCTGCCAAAGAGGGCGTTCGCGAACGTCGCGGATATAGTCGACCGCGTCGTCAACGACGCGTCGGGCAAGGACGCGGAGCACTTCCCAATCCGCAGGGTCGAGGGTTTCCTCCCGGGCAGACTTCGCTTCTTTCGCGATCGTATCCATTGCTCGTTTCCCAAGCTGAAATATGTCGCCCACATGGGTGACCATCAGGACGCCTCAGGACCGCCGCACCACCAGCGTCGCCGCAATAGGCGGCAATGCGTCGCCCGACACGGTACGCGCGTCGCTGATCGCCTCGCCGCCGGCCGCCTCGTGGGTAAGCACGCACCCGGCCGCCCGTCGCCGTCTACTCGGCGGCCATCTGGAAACCGGGGGTCGAACGCGACAACGCCGTTTCTTCCTCGGTCATATCCTCGGGGATCGACTCGAACAGCGGCGTTGACATGTAGCGTTCGCCCGTGTCGGGCAGCATGCAGAGGATGACGGTCCCCGGCTCGGCCCGTTCGGCGATCTTCATGGCGACGGCAAAGGTCGAGCCGCCCGAGACGCCTGTCAGGATGCCTTCCCGCCGCGCGAGTTTCTGCGCCCAGGCAATGCCGTCGGGGCCGGCCACGGGTATCAGCTCGTCATAAAGCCCGTCGTCCACCGCTTCCTGCAGAACGTGGGGAATGAAGTCAGGGGTCCAGCCCTGGATCGGGTGCGGCTGGAAAGCGGGGTGGCTTTCCGCGGGCGAGTGATCGGAATTTCGCGCCTGCGCGTGGCCGCTGCCCAGAAGCTGCGCATTGGCGGGTTCCGACAGGACGATCTTCGTCTCCGGCCGCTCGCGGCGTAAAACGCGACCAACGCCCGTCACCGTGCCGCCCGTGCCGTAGCCGGTGACCCAGTAATCCAGCCGCTCGCCGGCAAAATCGGCGAGTATCTCGCGGGCGGTCGTGTTCTCGTGGATGCGGGCGTTGGCCTCGGTCTCGAACTGGCGGGCAAGGAACCAGCCGTTCGCTTCGGCCAGTTCCACAGCCTTGCGATACATGCCGACGCCCTTGTCCGCGCGAGGTGTGAGCACGACCTTTGCACCCATCATCCGCATCAGCTTGCGGCGCTCGACCGAAAAGCTGTCGGCCATCGTCACCACCAGCGGATAGCCCTTCGCCGCGCAAACCATGGCCAGCCCGATGCCGGTGTTGCCCGACGTCGCCTCGACCACCGTCTGGCCCGGGCTAAGGCTTCCGTCCTGCTCAGCCTCCTCGATGATGCTGAGCGCCAGTCGGTCTTTGACCGACCCCGCCGGGTTGAAGGCCTCGACCTTCACGTAGATATCTACCCCGGCTGGCGCGAGTGAATTGATCCAAATTGCAGGAGTGTCTCCGATGGTTTCGAGGACGCTGGCGAAAAGCTTGCCGCGTCCCTGCGTTGTGCGTCTCGTCATGGCGTCCATTGATTTTCTCCGTTTCCTAAAAGGATCTGCGGTATTTTGTGCGTGTTCACGCCGCTAATGTGTGTCGTTGGAAACCGCCGTTGCGTGGTGGCTATGGGCGAGACCTTCGGGGCTTTCTGAAAGGGCATGCCGCTGTACCGGTCCGAGCGGCCGATCAATGCTGATGTTTAAACGGCGCGAACAAGATCAGTTCGACCCAAAGCGTGAATTGCGGGCTATTCGCTCCAGAATTGTTGACAACGTGCATGCAAGATTATTCCCATGGTTGGCCCGCTCAGGGGCCGTCCAGCGGTTGTCTGCCGCCGCCCGGTTCCGCGGCTATTACTGAAGGAACTCGGACTTCGGAGGGCTGATCTGAAAAACGATTACCTCAACCGGCTCGTCGCTTTCATTGATCACCCGCATCGGAGAATTCAAGGGCTCGGCAATTGCTTCCCCGGCAGCGACCTGGCGCCGTTCCTGCCCTTCGAGCTCCATCGTCAGCGTCCCCTTTGCGATGTAGAGGTAAACCGGTGACGGATGGGTATGCCAGGCGGCGATCGTTCGCGGTTCGATCATCGCACGGACCACCCGCACTTCCAGCTCTCCTTCCGGCATATCCAGTGGATGCGCCAGCACCTGACTCAGCTCTGAGGCTGGGCGGTCGATCTCGGTCATTTCGGTCTGGGCGAAGGCGGCTCCAGAAATCAGGATCACCGCACATGTCAAAGCGCGTATCATGTTAATCTCCAAGGGTTTTCAGGGTGATTCAAGCCGAAGTGAGTGGCCCGTCAGTGTTGGTGCTCGGGCGGCGCGAACAGGATCATCTCGACCCGGTCGGCGCCTTCGACGTAGGCGTCATGCCCCGGCGGGATTTCGAAGAAGTCGCCCGTGCTGATGCGCGTCTCGATGCCCGTGTCGATCATGCGAACCACGAGCCGGCCCGTGATGCAGTAGCCGGTGTGCCGCATGGGGCAGGAGACGGGCGAGCCGAGCAGCGGCTTCTCGTCGGCCTCCCAAGTCCACCCGGGTTCGAAGATCGCATGCATTCCTGCGCTGCCATCGGCCATCTTGACGATGGAGATGCCCCCGCGATGTTTCATGTCCAGGAGTTGATCAGGCGTTTCGAACCGTCTTGTTTCTATCGCATTTTCTTGCATCGTTCTCTCCGTTCCCCTTTTGGCTCTTCCGAAGCCAGCGCAATTGTACTCGGTGAACCTAGGGTATTCGCTTCGGCAAAGCATGACGGAGTTCTGGAGATTTCCTGTAGAAGCCGATGATTGTGCTGTATGTTCGCGCATAACAGGGACTTGGAGATTTCCCAGTCGACGCGGAGCGAGTTCAGCTTAGAGCCTGAGCGAAAAGGAGTTGAGCGATATCAGCAGGTTGTGATTCCCCTACGTTGTCGAGACGATGGGGAATCGAGATGGCCTGGGATGATACCGCTCGGCTTGAGCAT
>NZ_JAZHLK010000073.1:0-13071 GCF_036549515.1 Aurantimonas sp. E1-2-R+4
TCGCCCACTGCTGCGCAGCTTGGAACAAGCTCGTCGATCAGCCCTGGAAAATCACGTCCATCGGAATGCGAGATTGGGCGCATGGGTCTTGATCAGCGCCCGTTGGTATTATGTCGCGTTTTTCTCGGTATTTCAAAATTGGCCAAGAGCAGGCCGCATTCGATTTTATCGACATATCTACATCGGAGGACTTGCCAGTCTTCGTTGACCCGTACGCCATAGAAATTCGCGATGACGAATGGGCGAACGAAACGTCTATTTACATCAAAACGTTCTTTGCTCATTTACTCAAGCAGTTACGAGATGGTCAGCTTACGTCAGCTTTCCATATGATGAGTCATCTAACAGAACCGCAAGAAACTTTCCTGGGTGTTTCCGCCGGACTTCCGCAGGGTCGAGGAGTCGGATCGGGGCAATCTAAACAGATCATTTCCGCGCTACGAAAAAGTCGAGCATTCCAAACCGGTATGTTACAAGATATATCCGAGCTCGAACTTTATGTTGAGGGTATAGGCCCAGACAAAATTTCTGACCTAACGACAAATATTATTCGCCAGCCGCTTTACGAATACACCTTACGTCAATGCGACCTTTACAATATTCCTACAGAAAAATATGCTAGCCCCCCGATTTGGGTGCCTGACAAGCTTGCATGGGAGTCGCGGTACATTGATTTACCATATGTTTCTGGATTGCCCGTCTTATTAATTCCTAAAGATATTGCAAGAATAAGAATATCAATTAATAGTCAAGAATTTTATAATAAGCATATGATTGAATTTTTGAAAGCTGAATATGAGAGGGCAAGTGATTCTCTGTGTATTACGCTTAAAGATGGGCGGAAGCGAGCCTATAAAAAGGACGTTAAGGATCGACATCCTTTCATTAAAGATGAACTAGCTGCATTCATAAGTGAAAACCCTAAAGTTTTAGAACTTTATAAATCAATTAAAGGTGCCGCGGGACCTCTGGATAACGAAGCTTTCGATGAAAAGTTTTCCGCAATCTCCTTTTGTCGAGATCTGACAACAGCGCTTGAAGACATACCGCCCGGCAGGAAGGATGCAGACAGATATCACAAACTTATGATGGCAACACTGAACTACACTCTCTATCCAAGCGGAACCAACCCAAGGGTGGAATGGGAAATTAATGAGGGTCGAAAGCGCATAGATATAGTTTATACAAATGCAGCAAAATCTGGCTTTTTCGAGCGAATGCGGAACGATCCCCATATACAATCACGTCAAATAATTGTCGAATGTAAAAACTACACTTCTGATATTGCGAACGAAGAATTTGATCAATTATCTGGGCGCTTTGACTCTAGGACTCGCGGAAGACTCGGGATTTTGACATGCAGAACAGTCGACGATATTGGGCGCATCAAAAAGCGTTGCAAAGATGTTGCATCAGCAGGAAATGGATATATTATTGTGCTGACTGACAAAGATATCACTCATATGCTGAGCTTAATTTCTAGTTTGCAGGGAGAAAAAATTGACAATTTTTTGGGTTTAAAATTTGAACAGATATTAGCATAAAGTCGCACCCTCACACCCCTTCCACAAACCCCTCCAGCACGCGTTTCTGGCCGGCCTTGTCGAAGTCGACAGTAAGCTTGTTGCCCTCGACGCTCGCGACGGTGCCGTTGCCGAATTTCTGGTGGAAGACCCGGTCGCCGCTGGCAAAGCGGCTGTCCTCGGCGATGACGGATTTCGCCACCAGTTCGCCCTCGATCTCGCGCGGGCCGCCCTTTTTGGCCGAGGCGTAGAGGCCGAACCCCTGTTTCGGCGGCTGGTTGTGCCCCCTGCCCCCGTGGGCGCCAGACCGCGCATTCGACCCGGCGCCGCCGCCATAGTCGATCTGCCGCGTGCGGCCGCCGGACCAGCCGTCGCCGCCCGAACTGCCTTTGCCCCCGGCAAAGCCGGCATTCGCCGCCTGAGCCCGGCGCCAGCCCGGCGTCTGGTAGGCGTTTTCCTGGAAGGCTGCGGCGCCGTCCCAGCGCGAGGCGCCATAGCCGCCATATTGGCTGGTGTTGGCTTCCATCACCTCGACATGCGCCTCGGGCAGTTCGTCGAGAAAGCGCGAGGGGATGGTCGACTGCCACAGGCCGTGAATGCGGCGGTTGGAGACGAACCAGATCTTGGCCCGGCGCTTGGCGCGGGTGATGCCGACATAGGCGAGCCGGCGCTCTTCCTCCAGGCCCGAGCGGCCGCCCTCGTCCAGCGCGCGCTGATGGGGAAACAGCCCCTCCTCCCAGCCGGGCAGGAAGACGGTCTCGAATTCCAGCCCTTTGGCCGCGTGCAGCGTCATGATCGAGACGGCATCGAGATCGGCGTTCTGCTCGGTGTCCATGACGAGGGCGACGTGTTCGAGGAAGGAGGCGAGCCCCTCGTACTCCTCCATCGAGCGGATCAGCTCCTTCAGGTTTTCCAGCCGCCCCGGTGCCTCGGCAGAGCGGTCGGCCTGCCACATCGCCGTGTAACCGGATTCCTCCAGGATCTGCTCGGCCAACTCGGTGTGCTTGGTGGAATCCAGCAGCTCGGCCCAGCGGACAAGGTCGGTGACGACTCGGCGCAGCGCGTTGCGCGGCTTCGGCTTCAGCTCCTCGGTCTCGACCATTTCGCCGGCCGCCGCGATCAGCGGGATTTCGCGGGAGCGGGCGTAGTCGTGCAGCAAGCGGATGGTGGCATCGCCGAGGCCGCGCTTCGGCGTGTTGACGATGCGCTCGAAGGCCAGATCGTCGGCGGGCTGAACGACGCAGCGGAAATAGGCCAGCGCGTCGCGCACCTCCATGCGCTCGTAAAAGCGCGGGCCGCCAATCACCCGGTAGTTGAGGCCCATGGTGACGAAGCGGTCCTCGAAGGTCCGCATCTGGAAGGAGGCGCGGACCAGGATCGCCATGTCGTTGAGGTCGTGATTGTCGCGGCGCTGCAGATCCTCGATCGACTCGCCGATGGCGCGCGCCTCCTCCTCCGAATCCCAGCCGGCATTGACCTCGACCTTCTGGTGCTCGGGGTCGGAAAAGTCGGTGAACAGCGTCTTGCCAAGCCGGTCCTCATTATGGGCGATGAGGTGGGAGGCGGCGCCGAGGATGTGGGCGGTGGACCGGTAGTTGCGTTCCAGCCGGATGACGGTGGCGCCGGGAAAGTCTTTGTCGAAGCGTAGGATGTTGTCGACCTCGGCGCCACGCCAGCCATAGATCGACTGGTCGTCGTCGCCCACACAGCAGATGTTGATCTGCTGCTTCTGGTTTTCGCTCACGGCCGAGCGCTCGCTTCGCTCGCTGGCCTGCGCAGGCGCGGCCTGACCGGCCGACGGGCGGTCGCTCTCGCGGCCTTCGGCCGGGGCGCGTGTCTCTGCAATCGCGGTGNTCGCTGGCCTGCGCAGGCGCGGCCTGACCGGCCGACGGGCGGTCGCTCTCGCGGCCTTCGGCCGGGGCGCGTGTCTCTGCAATCGCGGTGGAATCCCGCCGCGTCGGCCTTTGCGCCAGGAGCCGCAGCCAGAGATATTGCGCGACATTGGTGTCCTGATACTCGTCGACCAGGATGTAGCGGAAGCGCTTGTGATATTCGGCGAGGACATCCGGATGGGCGCGGAAAATCGCGATCGGATGCAGCAAGAGATCGCCGAAATCGCAGGCGTTGAGCGATTTCAGCCGCGCCTGATAGGCGGCGTAGAGCTCGCGGCCCTTGCCATTGGCGAAGGCGCGGGCGTCGCCCTCGGGAATGTCCTTCGGGGTCAGGCCCTTGTTCTTCCAGGAATCCAGCATCTGCGCGAAGCCGCGCGCCGGCCAGCGCTTGTCGTCGAGGTTCTCCGCCTGGATCAGTTGTTTGATCAGCCGGATCTGGTCGTCGGTGTCGAGGATGGTGAAGTTGGATTTCAGCCCGACCAGTTCGGCATGGCGGCGCAGGATCTTGACGCCGATCGAGTGGAAGGTGCCGAGCCAGGGCATGCCCTCGACCTGTTCGCCGACCAAAAGGCCGACGCGGTTCTTCATCTCGCGCGCCGCCTTGTTGGTGAAGGTGACGGCGAGAATCTGCGACGGATAGGCGCGGCCGGTAGCCAGGATATGGGCGATGCGCGTCGTCAGTACCCGCGTCTTGCCGGTGCCGGCGCCGGCCAGAACCAGAACGGGACCCTCGGTGGTCTCGACGGCGGCGCGCTGCTCGGCGTTGAGGCCGGCGAGATAGTCGGGCGCGCGGGAGCCACGGGCGGCCATGGCGCGGGCCGCGATGGAGCCGGCCCGGGGAGCGGCGGGGCCGGAAAGATCATGGGAATCGGTCATCGCCCGCAATGTAATGGTTCGGGCGCGGAACACTAGGGGAACGCGGTCGCCTTGCGGGCAGAGGCGACCGCGTTAGTATTCCCAATGATGGAGCATGGGAGCAAGCGCAATGACCGACGAAACACCCCGCACGCCGAAGATCACCCAGGCGATGATCGACGTCTATGACGAATACACGCATCTGACACTGGACCGGCGCGGCTTCATGGCCAAGCTGACGGCGCTTGCCGGCTCGGCGACGGCGGCGGCCGCGATCGCGCCGCTGATCGGCGCGTCCAAGGCCAGCGCCCAGATCGTCGCCCCGCAGGATGAGCGGGTGACGACCGTGTGGGCGCAATTCCCTGCCGCCGGCGCGGAGATGAAGGCCTATGTCGCCAAGCCGACCGACGCCGAGGGACCGCTGCCCGGAGTCCTCGTCATCCACGAGAACCGCGGCCTCAACGCCCATATCGAGGACGTCGCGCGACGGCTGGCGCTGGAGGGCTTCGTCGCCGTCGCGCCGGACTTCCTGTCGGCCGATGGCGGCACGCCGGCGGACGAGGACAAGGCGCGCGAGATGATCGGCGCGCTCGACGGCGCCAAGACGGTGGAGAGCGCCGTCGCGGCGCGCGAATGGGCGGCGAAGGAAGCGGGGACTACCGGACAAGTCGGCGCCGTCGGCTTTTGCTGGGGCGGCGGGCTGGTCAACAGCCTGGCGGTCGCGGATCCCGAACTTAGCGCCGGCGTCGCCTATTACGGCCGCCAGCCGGACGCGGCCGAGGTCGACAAGATCAAGGCGCCCATGCTTCTGCACTATGCCGGGCTCGACGAGCGCATCAATGCCGGCATCGACGCCTATCGGACGGCGCTGGAGGCCGCCGGGGTGGAGCACGAGATCGTCGTCCATGAGGGCGTCAACCACGCCTTCAACAACGACACATCGGCGGCGCGCTACGACAAGGCGGCGGCGGACAGCGCCTGGGAGCAGACGGTCGCGTTCCTGAAGCAGCACCTCGGCGGCGGTTGATTCCGCCGCGTTCCGGCTACCGCACGATCGCCAACAAGGGACCGACACGCGCCATCCAACCGTCCGAATGCGCGGACGAGCGCCGTATGGCGCGCGACCGGGCGAGATATCGTGGCGTCGTTTACAGAATTTTAACCCTCGTCCGCCGCCAGATTATTAATCTGGATGCCGTTTAGTCACCACATCGAATTCGTCGCTCGGCCAAACCTTGCCGCGACGCGTGGATGAGGATGGCGATGAAGACCCCGGACTATCACGATGGCGGCCCTGTGGAGGTCGTCGCCTTCCGTGTCAACGAGCAAGAATTCTGCGTCCGCACGATTTCGGTGCGCGAAATCCGGGGGTGGTCGCAATCGACCCCCTTGCCCAATTCCTCGCCCGACATCCTGGGCATGATCAATCTGCGCGGGACGGTCATTCCCGTGGTCAGCATGGCGCAGAAGCTCGGCATGACCGCCGCGCCGCCGAATCCTCGCAGCGCCATTGTCGTCGTCGAGGTTCAAGACACGATTCTGGGCCTGCTCGTGGACGGTCTCTCCGACCTCCTGACCTTCGACGGCTCCACTATCCAGCCGGTTCCGGAAATGACCGGCGGCTACGACAAGAGCTATACCGAAGGCATCATCGCGCACGCCGACGGCATGATCTGCTTCCTCAACCTCGACCACATGTTTCCAGACGTCGCAAAATTGGCCGCCGCGGCGTAATGCCGCAAGGGGAGCCGGGGGCCGCCGCCAACTAACGGCGGCACCTTCGGTGTTCGCCCTCGGCCCTCGCTCGAGATACCAACGCCACGATCAAGTGGCAGGCGCGAATTCCGGTTATTTCAGAGCTCGTTACGCGAAACGCGACAAAGGCATTTCAGGTTTGCATAGAGTCCCATGGGGCCGCGCGCCGGCAATAACAATTATCATCCGTACTCTTTTTACATCGCACCTTCCTCACCGATGCGTGATGCAAATACTTACGAATGAAATCAGTTGTTAACAGATAGCCGTCTAACAACCCCATCAAGCTCGCTTGCCGGATGCCAAGCGTATGCCTGAGCGTCGCGAAAGCGTGCCCGGCTGTCCGACGAGCGACGCGCCTTCATATTGGCGCGAGTTCAATTGGGTCCGACCGGAAAGTCGGCAGTGAGGGTGAGGAGATAGGTTTGATGGGTATTCTACCGGCAGGATTTGGGAGTGGCGATTCAAAGGCCATTCTCGCGGCGCTCAGCAAGTCGCTCGCAACGATCGAGTTCAAGCCGGATGGCACGATCATCACGGCCAATGAGAACTTCTGCAGCGCGATCGGCTACGACGTCAGTGAGATCGCCGGACGGCATCATTCGATGTTCGTCGAACCGGCCTACGCCCAGAGCGCCGAATACAAGGAGTTCTGGGCCAAGCTCGGACGCGGCGAATTCGATGCGCGCGAATACAAGCGCTTCGGCAAGGGCGGCAAGGAAATCTGGATCCAGGCCACCTATAATCCGATCCTCGGTGCCGGCGGGAAGGTTCAAAAAGTCCTCAAGATCGCGACGGACATTACCGCCGCCAAGCTGGTTTCGGCCGAAAATTCCGGCAAACTCGATGCCATCGGTCGGGCGCAGGCGGTGATCGAGTTCACCGTCGACGGCAAGATCCTCACCGCGAACGACAATTTCCTGAACGCCCTCGGATATGGGCTTGCCGAGGTCGTCGGTCGGCATCATTCGATGTTCGTCGAACCGGCCTATGCCCAATCAGCAGAGTATCGCAACTTCTGGACCCGTCTCGGCGGCGGCGAGTTTGTGTCCGAGGAATTCAAGCGGATCGGCAAGGGCGGCAAGGAAATCTGGATCCAGGCGTCCTACAACCCGATCTTCGACATGAGCGGCAAGGTGATGAAGGTGGTCAAGTTCGCGACCGACATTACCGGGCGCGTCGAAGCCGTCAACGAGCTCGCCAACGGACTCGGCCGGATGGCCGATGGCGACGTGCGTCAGCGCATCACTCGACCCTTCATTCCGGCCCTCGACAAATTGCGCGAGGACTTCAACGAGTCCGTCGGCACTTTGGAGGCGGCCCTGCAGAAGGTTGGAGAGAATGCGTCCGCCATTCATAGCGCCAGCGCCGAAATCCAGACCGCGTCCGACGATCTGGCGAAGCGGACGGAACAGCAGGCTGCGTCCGTCGAGGAGACCGCCGCCGCGATCGAAGAGATGACGGCGACCGTGAAGAGTTCCACCGAGCGGGCCGAAGGGGCCGGGCAACTGGTCACCCAGACCAGGGCGGGAGCGGAGAAGTCCGGCGAGGTCGTGCGGCGTGCCGTCGCCGCAATGGGCGAAATCGAGGCCTCGTCCGGCCAGATCGTCAACATCATCGGGGTGATCGACGAGATCGCCTTCCAAACCAATCTCCTGGCTCTCAACGCTGGGGTGGAGGCGGCGCGCGCCGGCGAAGCCGGCCGGGGCTTCGCGGTCGTCGCCCAGGAAGTGCGCGAACTCGCCCAGCGCTCGGCGAAAGCGGCGAAGGAGATCAAGAGTCTGATCAACACCTCGGGCGAGAACGTCAAGCTGGGTGTGGGGCTGGTCGGCGAGACGGGTGCCGCGCTCGAGACCATCGTCAGCGAGGTGAAGGAGATCGACCAGCACGTCACGGCGATCGTCGAGGCCGCGCGCGAACAAATGGTCGGGCTTCAGGAGATCAACAAGGCCGTCGCTTCGATCGACCAGGGCACGCAGCAGAACGCCAGCATGGTGGAGGAGTCCTCCGCGGCCTGTCACGGTCTCAGCCAGCAAGCCGCGGCCTTGACCGAACTGTTGGGCCATTTCGACCTCAGCGACGAACGGCAGGGAGCGCAGCCCGCCGGCCGAAAAGTCACGAGGATGCCGGATTCTCCAGCCCGGCAGCTCGTCGGGAAAGTCTCCCGCGCCTTCGCGACCAATGGCAACGCGGCAGTCGACGCCAACACATGGGAGGAATTTTGATGGCTCCCGACATCGGAGAGGACGGCGGACCGCTCGAAATCGTCGCCTTCCGCATCAACGAGCAGGAGTTTTGCGTCCGGACCATCTCGGTCCGCGAAATCCGAGGGTGGTCGCAATCGACTCCCTTGCCGAACTCCCCGCCGGACATCCTGGGCTTGATCAACCTGCGCGGCACCATCATTCCGGTGGTCAGCATGGCCCGCAAGCTCGGAATGACCGCCACGGACCCCAATCCGCGCAGCGCCATAGTGGTGGTCGAGGTTCAAGGCAAGACGCTCGGCCTTTTGGTCGACCGCCTGTCCGACATCATGACCGTCGATCATTCCAGCATCCAGCCCGTCCCCGAAATGAGCGGAGCTTACGAGAAGAGCTACGCCCAGGGGATCATCGCGCACTCGGACGGCATGATCTGCTTCCTCAACCTCGAACAGATGTTTCCGCAGGCCGTCGCGCTCGCGGAAGCGGCGTAACGCGAAACAATCCAGGAGGCCGGGCGCACACCCATGCGACCGGCCTTTCGCCGAACACTTATCTCCTGTGCCAGCACGGCGATCAGCGGTTGCCGGAATCCAGCAGCGTATCCAGGATCGGGCAATCGGGCACATTGCCGCCCTCGCATTCCGCCGAGACCGCCACGAGCGTACGCTCCAGGCGCTCAAGGTCGGCGATCTTGGCGCGGATGCCGTCGATATGGCGACGGGTCAGCGCCAGAACCTCGCCGCACGTCGTGTCGCGCGCATCGGTGAGACCCAGCAATCCCCGCAATTCCTCGATCGAGAAGCCGAGTTCGCGGCCGCGCAGGATGAAGCCGAGCCGCGCCTGATCATCCGGCGCATAGAGCCGGTGACCGCCCTCTGAGCGGTCCGGAACGCCGAGCAACCCGATTTTCTCGTAGTAACGGATCGTCTCGCTGTTGCAGCTCATGCGCTTGGCCAGTTCGCCGCGCTTGAGCACCGCTCTCGCAGCCGTGATCGCCATAGCGGAAAAAACCTCTTGAACCTGTAGTCGCTACAGACCGTAGATGTTGGTCCACCCGAAAGCGAGGGCCAATCGACATGAGCGACACAGCAGCCGAGATCGGACGAAAAGACGCACGACCGGCCGCCCCGGAGCGGCGCGAGGCGTGGTTCGCGGGCGGCGGTGTCGTCGGCGCGGTGCTCGCCTCGTCCTGCTGCATCGCGCCGCTGGTTCTGGTCACGCTGGGGATCAGCGGAGCCTGGATCGGCAATCTGACGGCGCTGACCCCCTACCAGCCGTATTTCGTCGCCCTGACGCTGGTGTTTCTCGGGCTCGGGTTCTGGCAGGTCTATTTCCGGCCGAAAGCGGCCTGCGCGGTCGGCGCCGCCTGCGCCCGCCCCATTGCCTCGCTGATCACGCAAAGCGCCCTTTGGATCGCCACCGTCCTGGTCATCCTGTCGATGACCAACGCCTGGTGGGCGCCGTTATTCTATTAGGAGACCACGCATGAAACGCCTGTCGACCCTTTCCCTGGCCGCTGCGATGCTGAGCGTCGTCGGACTTGGCGCGGCCCTGCTTGCCCCGGCGGCGATCGCGCAAACGCAGACGGAAGCCGCCCCGGCGCTTCAGACCCAAACCTTCACGATCGCAAACATGACCTGCCCGACCTGTCCGATCACCGTCAAACTGGCGATGAGCGGGCTCGACGGCGTTACTTCGGTCGCGGTCGATCTCGACGCCCAGACGGCCACGGTGGTGTTCGATCCGGCGATAGTCACGCCGGGCGACCTCGCCGAAGCCTCGACCAACGCCGGCTACCCGGCCAAAATCACCGGAAGCTGATCCGTCATGAAAGACAGGACGCTTCTCAAGACCGGCATTGTCGGCTCGGTGATCGCGGCGATCTGCTGCTTCACTCCGGCGCTGGTGATCCTCTTCGCCTTCGCCGGGGTCTCCGCCTGGCTGGCCTTCGCCGACTATGTGCTGTTTCCGCTGCTGTTCCTGTTTGTCGGCATCACCGCCTACGCCCTCCTGCTACGCCACCGCCACAAGAAAGCCGCCTGCTGATGGAACCTCGCTCCACCCTCACCTGCCCGCAATGCGGACACCAGGAAACCGAAACCATGCCGACCGACGCCTGCCAGTTCTTTTATGACTGCAAGGGCTGTGGCGCGCTGCTCAGGCCGAATGCCGGGGATTGCTGCGTCTATTGCTCCTTCGGCAGCGTGCCCTGTCCGCCGATCCAGGAAGCGCGGGCGAGCGGCGAAACCGCCGCCTGCTGCGCGAGCTAGAGTTAGCCCATGACCCAGAATTTCGACCTCATCGTGCTCGGCGTCGGCATGGCCGCCGTCAGCGCCGCCAACAAATGCGCCGCCGCCGGCTGGTCGGTCGCCGTCGTCGACGAACTGCCCTATGGCGGCACCTGCGCACTGCGCGGCTGCGACCCGAAGAAGATGCTGCGCCGGGGCGCCGAGATCATCGACGCGGCGCGACTGATGCGCGGCAAGGGCGTCGAAGCCGGCGACCTTAAGATCGACTGGGCCGATCTGATGGCGTTCAAGCGCAGCTTTACCGACGCGATGCCGGACAAGATCGAGGGCGGTCTCGACAAGAACGGCGTCAGCACGTTTCACGGCCCGGCGCGGTTCCTGAACGACAACACGATAGAGATTGGGGGCGAAATCGGTGGCGAGACCCGGCTGCAGGGCCGCCACATCCTGATCGCCACCGGCGCCGAGCCCCGGCCGCTGGAATTTCCGGGCGCCGAACACGTCATCGACAGCACGGCGTTTCTGGAGCTGGAAACGCTGCCGCGCCGCATCGTCTTCGTCGGCGGCGGCTACATCTCCTTCGAGTTCGCCCATATCGCGGCGCGGGCCGGCAGCGCGGTCCAGATCGTCCAGCGGGGCGAACGGCCGCTGAAGGGTTTTGACCCCGACCTCGTCGACAGACTGGTCGCGCGCGGCCGTGAGGCGGGCGTCGCCGTCACCACCATGACGGACCTCACATCGGTGGAACGGAGCGGCGACGGCTACACCGTCCATGCCGAGACCGACGGCAAGCCCACGACATTCGCCGCCGATCTCGTCGTCCACGGCGCCGGCCGCGTGGCGGCGATCGACCGGCTCGACCTTGCTGCGGCGGGGGTCGAGGCGAGCGAGGCCGGCATCCGCGTCGACCGGCATCTCAAAAGCGTTTCCAACCCGGCGGTCTTTGCCGCGGGCGATGCCGCCGACACGGACGGCCCACCGCTGACGCCGGTGGCGGTCGCCGAGGGCAAGGTCGCCGCATCGAACATGCTGAAGGGCGATCACGCCACCGTCGATTATCGCGGCGTACCGAGCGTCGTCTTCACGATTCCCGAGCTTGCCCGGGTCGGCATGCTGGAATCGGAGGCACGGGAGCAAGGCCGCAATGTCCGCGTGGCCTTCAACGACACCAGCAGCTGGTACTCCAATCTGCGGGTCGGCGAGACCCATGCCGCCACCAAGATCCTGATCGACGCCGACAGCGACGAGATTCTCGGCGCGCATCTGCTCGGGCCGGAATATGCCGAGATCGTCAATTTCTGCGGCCTCGCCATGCGGCTGGGACTGAAGACCCGCGACCTCAAATCGATGATCGCCGCCTACCCGTCCGTCGGCTCAGACCTCGGCTCGATGCTGTAGTGCGCCTCCCGGCGCGCGCCTATCCACGCGGGGCGAAATAGCGGGTGGCGCCGTCCTCGCCGGTGCCGGTGCGGGCAAGGCCGAGTTCGGCGAGATTGCGCAGCACCTCCTCGACATTCGCCAGCTTCTTTTTCGTCGCCTTGCCGGCGAAGGCAGCGGCGAGCTGGTTGGGCAGGACCGGCTCGGGGGCGCGCGCCAGCGCATCGCGCACGAGGCGGATCTGCTCGAAGGCGTCGGCTGGTAGCGCCGGCGGTTTGGCGCCGGCCGCCACCACCGCGATTTCGGCCTCGATCTGCGTCGCGGCGGCCGGCTCGGCGACCTTGTGACCGAGTTTGGGGATCTGGTAGTCCGGCCGCAGCCAGCGGACATAGCCGCGCTTTTCCTCGGCCTGACGCTCCAGATTGAGCGCGACGAGACGGCTCAAAAGCTCCTCCTCGGCGGCCTCCTGGTCCTCGCTCTTGAATGGCGAGGGCATCGTGGCGCCGGGCCGGCCGACGAGGCGATCGCCAAGATCCTCCCAGCCATAGGCGGCGAAGACGGCGCGGTCGATGTCGTCGTGGATCTCCTTCAGGACGGCGATCAGCCCGGCATCGTAGATGGCGCGTTCCGCCTCGCTCAGCGGCGGAACGGCGACGGGCTCGGCGGTTGCGCTCGGTTCTTCTCCCCGCCGGGCAGAAGGTGGCGCCGCAGGCGCCGGATGGGGCGTCGTGCCACCAGCGCCTTGTCCCTCACCCGGTTCGCTTCGCGAACCACCCTCTCCCCCGAGGGGAGAGGAATGGGCGCCCGTCCTCCCGGCCCATTCCAGTGCGCGGACGCGCTCCAGCACATTGTACAGGCCGGTCATGGTCAGGAAGTCGTGCTCGGCGAGGCGCTCTTTGCGGAAGGCATCGAGCCGCTCGCCCAGCTCGGCGAGATGCGCGCGGCGCGCGGCATCGCCGGCCTCCTCCGGCCCGCGCAAGGCGGGCGGCACATCGGCGACGCAGGCCGGAAAGGGGAAAGGGTTGAAGGTGTCCGTGTGCTGGTAGGTTGGCCGATCTTCCAGAAACCCTCCACTCGCGAGCGCGAAAATGATATGTACTCTTGAGCTAAGAGTCGGTCCGGAAAGTTGTTCAATTTGAACAAAGCCTTCGCAGCATTAGGCGGATAGACGCCAGTTTGAGGAATGCGAGCGCGTTGCGCGACAGGTTCTCGAAAT
>NZ_JAZHLK010000074.1:0-12005 GCF_036549515.1 Aurantimonas sp. E1-2-R+4
CAGAGACTTTTGAAACGTCCCGGGATCACCGGGACCCCCTCGAAATTCCTCGCAGCTTCTTTGAACGCATCACTGCCGCCGCGTGCTACCCGGCGTGAATGGCCAAAGTCGAGATAAGCTGCCATTGAGCGGACACAAGATACGCGACGTCACTCGGAAGCCAAAGGTTCGTGAACCTCCAGCAGTGTTCCCGTGCTCTTCATGGATTGGTTGCGAACCACGCGATCAGTCGCATCATCTTGAGCGGTACGCATAATTGCCAAGCAGGTTGGCGAGACGGCTCCAGCCGTTCGGCCCAGACAATGAATGCCACGAATATCATCGTCGCGACATGAAAGGCAGGAACGGACATTGCGACCATCATCAGCCCCCAACAACTCGCAACGCACCACAGGCCGTTCCGAACACCGAGCAACGTCGCATCCACAAAGACGGCAGGAGCGAAGGCCGCAAGGCTCGGTCGACGATGGCACTTGTTGAGGGCATGCTGCTTCCAGGGAGAGGCCTGCCAGATCAGCGCGGCCGTCGATGCCAAAATAAGCGGCAAGAACGAGACGGACGAAGACAGGCGCATCGTCAGCGCGACACCTATAAAGGCCGCGCCCGCCGCCATCCAAACGCTAACATAGCCGCCGATGAACAGCATTTGGGACCATGGGCGCAGACGCCGGAAGCTACGCTCGCGCAGATATAGCAGAGGGTCATACAGCGTCGGCAGCATCATGGCGACGACCATGACGGCCCATCCGATGGCAAGCTTTAGCGGGGACACGACTGCAAGGACATAGATAAATGCGTCCGCGGATGGAACGGACCAAAGCAGCGCGGCGGTGCAGATCGTGGGGATCGCAACGCTGCCGCTGCCCAGCGCAAGGATGACCCATGCCAAACCGGCGGTGATCGAAAGCGCCATGAGAACATGACCCCGCTCGCGTGCCGCCGATGTGGCTGACCCCATCGCGCTCATTCGTACTGCCGATAGATGCTGATCCGCCCGATATGGATTTTCGACGTCTCGGAAATCGTTTTTCGCGGAACTATCTTCACCGCAAGTTCGCCGACATCGAAATTGCCCTCCAAATGCAGCTTGTCGACAATCTTGGTGATCTCCAGCGTGTATGTGATGCCGTTGCCGGCATGCTCTCCCTGCGGATCGCTGGCTTGAGAGACTCCGAAGAGCGAGACCGTGCCGGCAAGATAGTCCGGGATCTCATTCGGGTCTGCGCCTTCCGGGAGGCCGACATAGACGCGGAACATGGCAGTATCGGATGCACCCGTCACATTCTCGAGGTTGAGGAACACCCGATCTGGCGCTTTTGGCGAAATCGCCAGACCGGACAGGTTCTCGGACACCTTGGCTCGTACCGCCTTGTCCATCGACACCAACCTCTCCATGGCGTCGCTTCCAACGACACGCATGCCTTCGGAACTAGCGCCAAGCATTTCCGACTTGTCTTGTATTGTCATACTCGTCGCTCCAGCCGGGGCCGCGCCGGCGGCGGTTATGCCGAGTTTATTCATCCGTTCCGCCACCGTCACGAACGGAATTTGCGCGCCGGGCGACAGGTCGTCGTATTCATAACTCAACCCCGAAATCTCCTGCATCTGCTCGGGACTGTAGGTCCATTTGGTCTTGTCGGGATTTGGCATTGCAAAACTGCGTTGCCCAACCTTACTTGGCCCCGTCAACCACAGGTCGATTGTGGGGTTCTTCCAGTCTGTCGGGTCGGAAGTGACCTTCCCGTCTGGAAAGAAATTGTTCCAGCTCTCCCACAACCGATCGATGTTGCAATGGTGAAGATAGAAGATGGGATCAAGCGCAGCGCATCCCGGCGTTGACATGAGCCCCGGCAAGGGAGTCCCATCTTGAAAGGTCGCTGTCGGATGATCGCCGCCGACCAGAGTGTGGATTACATTGTGCGGATTGGCCTCAAGGGCGCCGTTGGTGCCGCTGTTCCAGTTGAAGCCCGTGAGGGGCCCACCGAAACCGGCGGTAGTCCCGCCGCCGGGCCCGAAAAAACCAGGCTCTGCCATCGAGTCAAGATTTGTATCCTGGGTGATGTCATATGAAGCGTTCCCGGCAAGGTCACCCCAGCGCTGCAAGACGAAAAGCGGATTGTCATCGGCCCCATCCGGCCAAACCTTAGAGCTGAATGCCGGAGGCAGCCTGTTCTGGCCGGCGGCGAAGTAGTTCCAGTAGGGCAATGCCCAGTTCTCATGTGGTCCGTTCAGCAGCTCGATTTCGTGACGGATCATATTCTCCAGCGCCAACAGATAACCGCGGTGCCAAGGCGGGAAATACCAGCTCTGGTGTTGGCACTGGTCGAGATAGGTGGACCTGTCAGCGGGACCGGGATCCGCATCGGAAGCAGTTGTCGCTTCATAAAAGTTCCAAAGCGGGCGCGATATGCCGTGTATCGCGGCGTAGAAGTTCCAACTGGTCGGCTCCTCCAGTTTGCGTGCCTTCATCGCCTTAACGCCGCGCGCATACCACAAAATCGGCTCCGCCCAGTCCTCGCGCAGGTTGAAAACATTCTGGCGCTTGCGAATATCGCTCATGTAAATTCTCCAACCGATTGATGGTTACTTGGACAATCCTGGCCAACAGCTGCCCGCGGGATTTTGCACGGAGATCATCGCGTCGCAGCAGACAGCATTGAAAGCATTCTCTCGCTTGCCGGAACGGTGGATCCCGCGGGAAGCGGTGCGGGGCCCCCGGCCCTCATCATGCCCGCAACGTCCTCGCATGCGCGCGGCGCGGCGAGATGCTTGCCGAATTCATGCGCAATCCCAACCAGTTTAACCCGGATGAAATCTGTAATCTGGGCGCCGAACTGAATTTCCCGTCCGTTGATCTTGATATCTCCCACGACAAAGCCGCGGTCGGCAGGGACCTCGTATCGCGTGCGCATCTGGTGTGCTACGATCCCTCGATCGACATGCCAGAAGTCGCGCGGATCGGAACCATCCGGCACCTCCCAATTGAGCGGAAACAGCCCGTCCATCGACAATCCGACCGGATTGGCCATGGTGATATTTGCTCCCACACGCGCCAGCGCGTTGACTTCGCCGCCGATGTGCGGGTCGCTGTGCCGGTCGCGCCCCCCATAGAGTCCGCAGTCGATCAGTTCCGTTTCTCCGGTCATGATTGTGCCGTCCGGCCGCTGCCTGATAATTGTGGAACGCGCGCCGATATTCACGAAAGCGCCAAGCGTGTTGTTCACATGGCCGAGATGGGCGAGCTTGCCGCCGCGTTTGGGATCATTCCAGCGGTTGGACGGATTATAAGCGCCATTCCCGTCAACAACATCTGCGATGACAACGGATGGATCGACATATTTATGGTAATGCGCCAACACCTTTTCCGGATCCTGATCGAAGAGAAAACTCCAGTACTCCGGTCCCTCCGAAGTGAACTCCACCTTTTCGATCTTGCCGGCATCATTGCGTGTGACATGCCACTCGCAATACTCGTCCTGGCGTAGGAGCCGATTGCCGTCGGCGGTGCTCCAGCGCAGGACATCGCTGCCGCCGCTGGCTATCTCCACAACCTTGGGAAACGCCGACCAGTCGATCTTTTTCTCCGCAGCGTCGCCCCCGATCTCTGTCTTTGTCGGATTGAAAAACTGCGTAAGGCCGTAATCACTGATATTCCGGTCGATAAATCTGGAAATAAGGTCGCTCCAATCCTTGGCCTGATCTTCCGTGAAGTCGGTCAGTCCGCCGGGCGCTTCAATCATGTTCATGTCCGCAATCCTCTCATTTCAGTTGCCGATCAGGGGGGTAGGCTCCACATCGCCGCTTGCGCGCAGGACAAGGCCGGAAAACGGATCGGTGTTGGGAAAAAGCAGTTGGCTTTCGACCAGCGTAAAATGGTCGGAAGCCCGCAGCGCCGCGTAGCGCGAAGCGAGCAATTTGAAGAAGGAACCAGCATCGCCGGCAGCGGCTTTAGCCGCTACGTGACCGAGATAGGAATCGATGAGCTCGCAGGCCCGTGTCTCCCATTGATCCTGGGGCAACTCCCATCGTTCAAGGGCCGCGCTCGCCGCCGATATGACCTCGTCGGGCGCTGCGGGATCGTGCACGACCTGCCCGAAGAAGGCGACAAGTGCGTTATCCAGTTGATCGCCCGGGACCGCGGTGAGCGGTTTGTCCCGCAACATCGTGTAGAGCGCCCCTCGCACCGGCGAGTACACCGGGTTCGGGTAGTCTATCAGCATGAGATTGGCGGCCATCCTGCGCGAAACTATGCCGGCAGACACCATCTGCGAAATCATGTCGTAGTCGACGCGCGGAACCTCGGAAGCCGGAAATGCGAAATGCGTATCGCCCGGACTTTCCGAATAGGACGGGCTTCCCGAAGCGGGGTCGAATTGCTCGAGGCGAAACCCGAACATCTGCAGATAGCTGCGGTATTCGGCGCGCGGCAGGCGGATATCGTCGGCAAATGTCAGCATGCTCGGGCAGAAAAGCTCGCCCGTGTCGAGAAGCCCGCGCTGATCTATGAAAAACGATACCGGCAGGCCGATCGGCAAGCCTCCGACGCTCTGGCTCTGCTCGGTTGACGTCGTCAGCGTCAACGTGGTGGTGCGGAAAAACGGCTCTAGAAGCGTTTCGATGCCGATACGGCCGTTCCGGTAGGACGCCAGTTTGGTCGCATTGGTCCGCCGTATCCACTGGTTGATGATCCTTTCGAGTTCGTCCCCGCCACGCAGAAAGCGGTTTTCCGGCCGTATCGCGTAGATCGGACTGGTGCGCAGCGGCGAGTCGGGAGCAATTGATTCCGGCTTTATCGACGACGTCTGGGAATGCCAGTTCTGCCAGGGAACCCTCAGTTCCTTCATGTTGACTTCGCCATTGCGGTGGCAACGGAAACAGGCATGGGAACGGGTTTCGGCTTGCCAGGCGTGGCTGCTGTCCCCCTTCCACTGCCATACCGGCCGCTGGCCCGGATCGAGGCCACGCTCGTAAAAGTTGAACGCCTGCTTGGTGGTGTCCCAGCCCATCACCTCCAGCGTGCCCGCATCCCGCATCGAAGGGGCGATGAATACCGCCTGCCGAGCCATCGCATCGCGCCGCAGGATGACCGCGCGCGGGCGCCGCTTCAGATCGGGCGCCTCGCTGAGTAATATCTGGCCGGACTCGTGGACGATGAAGACGGTCTGATCCGGCAGCGCACTCGATTGAGCATCCGGCGGGCCGATGAGGTCGAGGACCTCCTCGACACTGCCAGGCGCATCATTGGCCACAGTCACAAGAAGCAATCCGAAAGGATCGTTCAGTTCGGTGGCGATTTCGGTATCCAGAAAGACCCGCGCCTGAGGATCAATGCCTTCCACAAATCGAAGCAGGCGACCGCTGTCGGAATCGGTTGCGCTATCAACGCCCATGCCCTCCAATTCTTTGCGCAGGGATTCGAACTGTGGCGCCATATCGTAGCGGTCGTCGATTATCTCGATTGCAGCGACCGAAAGTCCCGACGCTACCGCTAAGGAAAGCAGCATCCGTGATGTCGATAGCCAGGGCCAGAAGTGTGATACCATGTGGCACGATCCCACCGCGTTCCCGGCAACGCTTCACGTCAATTGCCGCGCGCTCTGTCCAATCGCCCGTCAGACGCCTGGCAGCTTCAGTCCAGCTTGACTACGCTCTCGCTGACGGTCTGCGTCGTGAATCCGGCGTTCTGAACCAAGCGCACTTCAACGGAACGCGCGCCGGGAAACTGGTTCTTGTCTATCGAGACCTTGGGCGTCGGCTGGCCGACCGATATCGTTTGCCACTGGTTCACATTGTCGGGCTTTGCCTGGACCATGTAGGTCACTCCTTTACGCGCCTCGACGCCGGCCGCCTCGAGCGTGCGGCGATGTTCCGAGCCCGGCTGAGGCGGTCCGAGCGTCATCCCCTCCAGCGCCTGCGCACCGGCGGAAGGCGCCAAATCCGGCCTGAAACTATCGAGCGTCTCACCGCGATACAGAAGGTCGATCGACGACAAGGCCGAGGAAACTTCGACATCCTGCTGGATTATCGCCCGACGGTGCGCGTCGCGGTCGTCGCAGGATTCAAAACGAAGTTCCGGCCGAACCCGGCCGATCTCCCCGCCGTCAGCGTCTTTGAGAACCAGCGTCACGTCATCCATGCCCGGCCCGTCCGTCGAGGGCGCGACAGAGGCGGTTTTCATGTGGGAGGGCAGAACATAACGAATCTTGCCCTGCGCTTCGTCGAGGTCGACCGAAGCGATCACATGGGCAAATGCACTTTCATCGACAGACGACATGACAGCTTCCTTTCTACGGCGGCGTTATCGCAGCCGGCTAGCTTACAAGCGGCGCGAATTGTGCGTCTTCCGCGGCGAGACGGGTCCGGATCGCCTCGAATGTATAAGCGGACAGCCATTGTCGGGGCGCATAGGTCATCACGTCATGATGCCCGATGCCGGGCAGTGCCTGAACCGGCAGCCCGAGCTGGGCATCACCGAGATCATAGCCGACATATTTCCTGTCCGCACTCGTCAATTGTCCGTTGTCATAGGGGAAGGCGGCGTCCGAGGCGTCCTGCTCGCCGGTGGGATAGCCCGGATGATAGCGGCCGAAAGTATGGCCGAGTTCATGGGCGCTGTACCAATCCGCATATGAAAGGTCGGTATCGCCGGCAAATCCGTTCGGAATGCCGCATGGCCCCGAGGCGACGATATCGGGTTGCGGCGTCTCGGGTATGCCCATCGCCCGCCCGCGCATGAAATTGGTTCCATTGCCATCATCCACGAGGCCGAAATAATGCGTTCGCGGGTCCAGTCCGGCATTGACTTCCGAACTGCGGATCGCCGCGACCTGCATATTGGCGGTGATGACGGTATCCGCACTGAAGGGCGCCGAGAAATCGGCGTCGACGACAATATGTGACCAGACCACGAATGGCGCCGGATAAGCCCTTTCAAGATACGACCGCATATGCGCAAAATGGACGGCTGCCGGCGTATGTGTCTGCCCGGTTGCTGTATCGACATAGCGTAGACCGATGCAGCGGACCCGCAGTGGAGGAGCGGCAAGAATGGTCACCGACACTGCCTTGTCGCCAGTCATAGGTTGATCGTCGCCGCCCGTCTGGGTCAACCGATTGACCTCGATATAAAGCTGACCGGGACCAATGGCTTCCTGAGGCAGCAGCAAATTCAGGCTGGAAGACAAGTTCTCGCGCTTGTCGTCGAGCGAACTCCCGTCGCCCGGGTCAAGCTTCAATTCGTTCATCGCCGGCAGATACCGGGCAGCGCCGTTTTCCTGCTCGCGCAGGACAAGCTCCCCACGCAGCCGTGTGCTCTGGGCGACGCTCGACTGATCGAGATAGACCCTCACAAGCGTTGCCTTGCCAGCCAGAAGCGTCACGGAATTGTCGAGCGCCTGGATCGACTGGCAGACCTCGATGGCCTGAATTGCGATGCCCTGGGGCCCCGGACCCGCGAAACTGATTTCCCGCGGCCGGCGAACCGGGGTGCTCGCATACATATGGTCGGGAGGAGAAGACACCGCATCTCGCGACATGCCATGCTCATCATTCATCGCACACACCTCCGCGCTACTCTGGATACATGAAATTCATAATATACAATTTGCAAAAAGTGTACCCTGAATCTATGATTTCGATAATTACTGTAAAAACACGCTGCTATCTTTCGGGATGGCTGGCGCGGGAGGAATTTATGCTTAAAAGCCATTCGCCCTCGCCTTCCTCCGGGGCCGGTCCCGTTGACTGTCAGGCCGACAGCGACGCCGGTCTGAAGACGATGTTTGTGGACATTGTGCAAAAGCAGCGGATCGATGCGGGGCAAAGCCCGGCGCTCAGGCCGGTCTTCTTGAAAACCCATGGCGTGGCACACGGCGCACTTGTTATCCGGCCCGACGCGGCGCCGCATCTGCGCCAGGGCATTTCCGCGGCGCGCGCTGGCCGGTTTGGTTGCGCTTTTCCTCCGACACCCTGCCGGACAGACACGGATGGCGGACGACCATCGGCGTGGGCATGAAACTGTTCGGCGTACCCGGCGAAAAACTGCTCGGCGATGACGGCGCCGGCACGTTCGACATGATCTTCCAAAACCATGACGTCTTTTTCGTCGATACCGCGAGCGACATGTGTGCGTTCACCCGCGCATCCGTCATCGACGGCACGATAGTCGACTGGCCGGCCGCCCACCCCAAAACCGCCGCCGTGCTGGACGACATGGCCAAGCCGGAAGCAAGCATACTTTCCGCGCGCTACTGGACCATTCTGCCTGCCGCCTTCGGCGCGGACGATCATGCGAAATTCTCGCTTCAACCGGAGCTCTTGCTTGAGCCACCGTCCTCGCAGCCTCCCGATCCCAACTACCTCGCGGCCGATCTCGCTAAACGCCTGAAAACCGATGACGCGCGCTTCGTTCTGTCCGTTCAGCGCCGCACCAATCCCGCGACCATGCCGCTGGATGAAGCAACGGTTCGTCGGCTGGAAGAGGAAAGCCCCTTCCTGCCGCTGGCCGATCTCGTCCTGCCGCCGCAGGACATCCTGTCCGGCGACACGGCCGAATATGGCGAAAACCGCGCCTTCAACATCTGGCGCGTGACCGCCGCGCACGAACCCGCGGGCTCCATCGCCCGCGCGCGCCGGACGGTCTATGCCGCGTCGGCGCATCTGCGCCGCAGCACAAACGGCGTTTCCGAAAGCGAACCGTGAGGAATTCCATGGCTGGCACAATCGTTCGCGCATCTATCCGTCCCGGCATTGGGGTCGCCCGGATCGGCAATTCGGGGCAAAGCGTCGTTTCCCCGCAGGTGACCACGCCGCCGCGCCGCCCGGCCGGCTCCATGCATGACAAGGACGGGGCGCTGTTGCGTGAGGCGGCTGAATTCCGCATCTATGGCTATGACGCCGATGGCGAGGTCGTGGCCGAATTGACGCTCGACAATGCCGACATCGAGTGGTCCGTCCATGTCGCGTCGTCGAAAGCGGCCTGGTATATTTTCCGCGCCGCCCTCGACATTCCCGAGGCCAAAGGCCAGAAACTGATCCGGCGCAATCCCGACTACGATCCGGCCAAACGAAGCGATCTGCGCATCGATCCCGGGGCGGTCGCGATCTCCGGCGCCGACAAGGGCGCGCAGCCCGAGATTCGATGTAACGGCGTCTTCCGCTATGAGAATACACAGACGGAGGTGATGCTCGCCCAGTTGAAGACGGACGGCGCGGGCCGGCTCAGGGTTCTGAGCGGCAAGGGCCGCTCCGGCGCGCCGACGGGCCTTCCAATTAACAACGGGCCAGGAAACGAATGGTTTGCTAATTCGACAGGTTGGTATGACGATGTCGCCGACGGGCCGGTGGAGGCGACTGTGCGGATCGACGGAACCGACATTCCCTGCGAAGGCGCATGGGTCGTCACCACGCCGCCGAATTATGCGTCCGACATCATCGGTTGGCGCACGATCGACGACCTTCTTCGGGACCTCTACATCGAGGCCGGCTGGATCGACAATTCCGCCCGCGTCTCGTTTACCACGCACATCTATCCTCTTCTTGAGCGCCTAAGCGGACTGCAGTGGGTCAACAAGGGCTTCTGCGCCCTTTTCGGCGCGGGCGGGCCGCTCGACTTCACCGATCCGACCCTGATCGACAAGCTTTGCCGCGTCCACCAGCCCGGCGACATCCATGTCCAGTTGCGCCGCGCCTTCGCCAACACGTTTCGCCAGATGGGCGAATTGTCGGCGCAGGCATGGCCGGCGATCTATGGCGATGCCTTCGGCACCTTCGCGCCGAAGGAACCGAACAATTTCCTGTCGATCTGGAAGACGGCAGATGGTTGGCTCGACAAATGGGTCGCGGGTGATTTCGACGCCGACTGGGACAACCCGCCTCCAACCTATGCCTCTATCGGCGAAGTCCCGCTCGCAGGACAACCGGAGATGCTGGATCGCGCTGCCATGCATTTCTGTTTGGCTGACGCTTTCCACCCCGGCTGCGAGGTTACATGGCCGATCCGTCATCTGAGCCTGTTCGATGGCCCCTACCGGATCCGGCGCCGTGCGCCCGGAATGCCCGAGCCCGACTATGGCGATGAACTAACCGCCGAACGGGCGATCGGGCCTGACGGACCGCTCCATGCCCAGGGGCCAGGCGACCTGACGCGCTGGATGGCCATTCCCTGGCAGGTAGATACCGCAGGCTGCCGCTCGGGCTATCTGCCGAGCCCCGATCCATTTCTGCCGACCTTCTGGCCGGCGCGTGTCCCGAACACGGTGTTAACCAGGGAGGATTACGACAAGGTCGTCGACGACTCCCTGCCGGTGGAAACACGCCGCGCCGCCTATCACAGCCGGCGGACCTGGTACTACCCGCTGGGTGGGGCGTCGGAGTTGGATGAAATGAATAAAATGGTCACGCATTTCGCCCGTCTCGGTGTCATCGAACGATGGCCCGGACCAAAAGATGGCGCTTTGCCCGAACTGCCGAAATTCCTCTATGTCGAGACACTCCCGCATACTGTGGCCGAGCTTGCCGCGCTCGCAGAACAGCATGGCGCAAGAGCCGGTTTCGCGCCGATGACGGCGGCCGATACGCAGGCTCGGGAGGCCGGTTGGATCGACGAGGCGCATCGCAATTTCTACGCGCATGCGCGTTTCCCCCAAAACTACCTCGCCGATCCGGATCAAGGTTGAGTGTGCGTGAGCCGTCGCGACCAGAATTCGCCTCGCTCCGGCGGCGTCGCGGCGCGATAGATGGCGGCGCGCTCGGCGAGATAGGACTCAAAGCGCGATCGGCGTCGCGCAAGGAGCCGTGCCATGGGGCCGCCATCTCCCGCGAGTTGGCAAGCAATCGCTTCGGCGGTTTCCCCCGCATCGGCCATCGCCTTGGTTATGCCCGAACCGGAGATCGGGTCGAAGGCCATAGCCGCATCGCCGATGGCGATCCATCCACGCGCGCCTTGCGGGGTGAGCCATAGGCTCCGGCTGTCCGCTTGGTGCAGATACGTTTCACCAGCGCCTTGGCTCATTCGCGAGGCGATCAGACGTGTGCGTTTCAGTTCATCCTTCCAGAGTGCACACCTCTTAGCCATACCGGCTGGCAAGAGATCGGAATCAGTCAGGAAAACGGCAATGACGCGGTCTTCCGCTATCGGCACGGCATACCACCAGCCATCCGGCGCTGCTTCGAGCGCTAAACGCGTATCGCATTCCCGTGTCGCGGGGCCAATTGCCCCGAGTGCGAGTAGCCGGTCGTGCGCGATCACCCGAGCACCCAACCGGCGACCAAGCGCCGCTGAACGGCCACTTGCGTCCACAGCTAGTTTAGCCGTCACCTGCAACGCGCACTTATTGAGTGTCCCAGTCAATACAGTCTGCTCTTTGTCAACGCGCGCAACAAGGATCTTGAACCCATCGATCCGTAGCGAACCAAATCGATTCGCCGCAGTGCGCAGAGATTTGTCGAAGACATCTCGGTCCAAGTTGTGCCCGGAGCCTTCCGGATAGCCGAGATACGATACCGCAACCGGCTCCGGCGTTCCCCACAGCGAAAGGTTGCCATGCGTGATCCGGCTGCCTTTCAAAGAAGCGAAATCGAGACCGATGGACGATGCGATCGCCGTCACACCCGGCTTCAAATGTTCACCGTATGAAAGGTTTCTGCGGGGCGTTCCCAAAACAACCGTTTCGGTTCCGGTTCTGGCCAACGCGATCGCCAGACTGTTGGCCGCGACGCTATTTCCAAGAATTGCTACGTCCACCTCAATCTTCATTCGTTCCAAGCTCGATGACCGGTC
The DNA here is from genome assembly GCF_036549515.1 of Aurantimonas sp. E1-2-R+4. Classification (NCBI taxonomy): domain Bacteria; kingdom Pseudomonadati; phylum Pseudomonadota; class Alphaproteobacteria; order Hyphomicrobiales; family Aurantimonadaceae; genus Aurantimonas; species Aurantimonas sp. E1-2-R+4. Next base: position 11,780 of record NZ_JAZHLK010000074.1, read on the forward strand.
ATCCCAAAACTTACGTTAGATTAGAACGGTGGCATTCCCTTGGCGAGCCATCTTCGAAGCGAGAAGTAGATCAGAATATCGACCAACTACAATACGCCCCCGACAACCCGTAGACCTAGGCTCAGGACTCATTGATCAGAGCCAGAAGATGACGGCGGCTGCGATGCAGATGGCCGAGAAGAAGGTGTGGGCGCAACGATCGTAGCGGGTGTGAATGCGCCGCCAG
>NZ_JAZHLK010000075.1:0-11981 GCF_036549515.1 Aurantimonas sp. E1-2-R+4
TCATCCCCGCCCTCGGCCAAAGGCACGAAGGCTATCACTGGCGGAGTTTTGCTCCGGCCAACAGCCAGATATCCGGCCGCTTCAGTGGTGGATTTTTGCACCGGCGCTCTCATCAGGACGGGCGGCGCGAGCAATGACGACCCGTCGCTCGATTATGGCTTTGATTTTGGGAGAGGCAGCGCCGCGCCTTCACGGCACGGCTGAGCAACGCCGATGAAACGTCCGGTTCGCTATCGCATGAAGATTTTGGTGCCGCGGGGGATCCGGACCGGGTCGTCAGTCGTCGGGAAATATCCCCGCAGACGTGGGGGCCCCGTCGTCATATTTCGCCAGCCATTCGACGATCATCGGCCGGTTGGCGGCGAAGCCCTTGTAGGTCGCCAGGTCCTCTGGGAGGTCGCGCAGGACACGATGCAGTCGCCGGCTCCATTTGGGAACCGTGACCAATTCCTCCAGCTTGATCAGATAGCAACGGATCGGGAAGACGAGAGCGTTGGAGCGCGGCAGTCGGAAGAAGGTCTGCAGTTCGACGCGCAAATGCTGTTTGTACCCCAGATTCTCCGGTGTCAGCGTCGCCTTCTGCACACCCCATTTGTGATAGTTCTCGGGACTCGTATCGAGCAGCGGATTGACGGTCATCGTCCAGTTCAGCCGCCGCGCCGGACTTCCCTGCTGAATGTTCAGCAGAAACTTCAGGGCGCGCGTGAAAATTCCCATTTCATGGGCTCGCGGCACTGGAGCGTGCCATTCGAAGAAATTCATGCCGATGTCGAAATCCAGCGACCAGTCGGCCTGGCTGGTGACCATGCCGGCGTCCATCCATAGATTGTCCGCCCTCTGATCGAGAACGGCGAAATCGCCCTGGGTCTGGCGCGTGATGTATTCCATCGGGCCGCAGGGCAGGCTGGCGTCGTCGAGAAAGACGAACTTCTGTTCGATCCCGAGCGGTCGGTTGATCCAGTGCCAGTTGTCGCCGTCGCGATGCAGCTCGAACAGGTCGGGATAGTCCTGCGACTTGGCGACCATGATGAGTTCCAGAAGATCCCATCCCGCCAGGTTCATATGCGGCAGCGACTGACAGCGTAACGGGTCTTCCGCCAGAACCTTGTCGCGATCGCGCATTTCGGCGACGTAGTGTTCGTCGACGTCGAAAGCGTGCTCGAATGCGCTGCCCGGCCGACCGGAATCGTGCGGCTCCATGTTCACCGAGTACATGTAGGTGTCTTCGATAAACGGAAAAGGAAACCGACGAATCTGTTCGGGAGAATTGAAGAAGGTGAAATCGTCGCGAAAGGTTTCGTCTTTGAAATTAATGCCCATATCGACCACCTATCGTTCGAGGACCAGCGTCTTGCCTTGGAAGCGCGAGACACATGGCATGATCTTGAGACCTGATTTGCGATCTTCTTCCGATAGCCAGTGATCGTTGTGAATGAGAGTGCCGTCACAGGAGATCACGTTGGTCTCGCATTGCCCGCATGCCCCGCCGCGGCACAGATACGGCGCCTCGACCCCCGCATGCTCGATCGCCTCCAGAAGGCTCTGGTGTTCGCCCACCGTGACGGTCTTGTTCGAAACGGCGAGCTCCGTGGTAAACGGGTCGCCCGAGGCCGGCGCCAGAAACTCCTCGGAGTGAAAGGTCTGGCGCGGCCAGCCGAGTTCGAGAGCGGTCCTCTTGACCTCCTCGATCATCCGCTCCGGCCCGCAGACATAGACGTGGGTTCCCAACGGCTGGCTCGTCAACAGGGCCGCGAAATCGATCCGATCGCCTCGATCGCGTTCGTAGATCCGCACCCTGTTCGGGTAGCGCTCCGTCGTTTCGCGGCAATAGGCGCCGTGTTCCGCATTGCGCACCACGTAATGCAGCTCGAAATGCGCGTTCGCGGCTTCAAGCTGCCGGATCTGGGCCAGAAACGGCGTGATGCCGATCCCGCCTGCGATTAACAGGTGCTTGCGAGCCCTCAGATCGAGCGGAAACAGGTTGACGGGATTGCTGATCGTCAACCTCACCCCGCGCTTCACCTTGCGGTGCATGAACAGCGAGCCGCCTCGACCTGCTTCGTCGCGCCGCACCGAAATCATGTAGCTCGACCGGTCGGCGGGATCGCCCATGAGCGAGTAAGGATTGCGCCGCAGGACATCGCCATCCGGCATCTCGACGACGGTGTGGGCGCCGCCGGAAAATGCCGGAAGCGGCTGGCCGTCCTCCCGCGCCATACGAACCCGCCTGACAAGCGGGGTCACATCGCAGGTCTCGGTCACGATCACCGAGAGCTTGGCGCCGCCGGCGCTCACTTGAAACGCTCCACGGTCGGCGGGATGTCGCCAGGATTTTCGGCATCCACACAGACCGCCTGAAACGCCGCCATGCGGCGCGAATAGTGATCCCTCACGAAGAGGTTAAGCCCGCAATGCGCGCATACGAACGGATCATGGGTGACGTCCTCGGTGATCCCCTTGCAATGCACGCACTGCATTCGTCTCGCCGTCGAGCCGCGATGCTCGGTCTGAATGGCTTCGTGGGGAATACCGGCGTCGGTCGCTTCTCGCATGGCCTGCCCGATCAGCCCCTCGGTTCCCGCCAGATAGACCTGCAAGCCCATGCGGGCGTCATGCAAGGCCTTGCGAAGACGCGGGACGGACGCCTCGTAGGTGGGGCCGGCATAAAATTGTGCCGGCGCGAGCCCATCGAACGCCTCGACCCAGCGACGCCCGGTCTGCTTCGGAATATAGATCACGTGCGATGCTGCCGGGAGATCGGCGGGCGCAGCCACAAACAGATCGAGCAGCGCTTCGGCGCCTTCGGCGTCGGCGATCATCAGATGCGCGTAGCCGCTCCGCGGCTGCAGCACGCCATATACCGGTCGGCTCGCTATGGACGGTTCGAAGACAGTCTTCGTCATGCCTGTGGTTCACCTCGCAGAACGATCATGGACGTTGGCGGCTGGCCCCTCCGCCGCCCGGCGACGACTTCGCCGGGTCGTCGCGTATCAGCCCTTCGCCGTGCGCTTTTTCTTGTCGACATCGTAGAACGGCATCGGGTGCGCGATGCAGGAAATGTTGCCACTTGCGTTCGCGACGACCAACGGCGTGCCTTCGACCGCGCAATCGACCGGCATGCGTGCGATGCCAACATTATGCTTGTTGAGCGGGGAATACATCCCGACCGTCACGGTACCGACCCGCTTGCCGTCCTTCATCAGCGCAGCACCTTCGTCGGCGGGTTCCGTGCCCTCCAGCTTGACGCCGTAGATCTTGAACCGTTCCTTGCCCTTCAGCCGGTAATGTTCCTCGGCGCCGCGGAAGCCAGTCTTGCCGGGCGAGACCGTGAAGTCGAGCCCGAGTTCCCAAAGCGTATCGCCTGGCCCCTCGTTCTCGAAGGGATATTTTTCGGAGTTGTCATAGGGGAAGAATAGCAGATAGCTTTCGGCGCGCAGGAGATCGAGCGTGGTGAACCGGGTCGGGATGATGCCCATCTCCGCACCGTCCTCGACGATCCGATCCCAGATCGTCGGCGCGTCCTGGCCGCGGCAGAAAATCTCGTAGCCGCGCTCGCCCGTATAGCCCGTACGCGAAATCGTCACTGGCCTGTCGAACAGCGTCGTGTGGGTATGGCTGAAATAGTTCAGATTGCGGATGCCATCGACGTGCTTGGCGAGAAAGTCGACCGCGAGCGGGCCCTGCAGCGAAATGTCGTGCAGGTCGTCGTCGAAATACACTGAGACGTTCCTGCCGCTCGCCGACATCGTCAGTTGCTCGTGCCCTTGCCCCGAACCGTGGACGACCATCCAGCTGTTCGGCCCCATGCGGTAGATCACGCAGTCGTCGACGAATTTGCCCTGATCGTTGAGCATCGCGGCGTAGGTTGAGCGGCCCGGCTTGATCTTCTCCACGTTGCGCGTCGTGGCCCGGTCGATCACATGGCTCGCATGCGGTCCCACCAGATGAACCTTCTTCAGGCCCGAGACATCCATGACTCCGGCCTTCGTGCGAATCGCCAGATATTCCTCCCCCTGATCCTTGTCGTAGGTCCAGGCGGTGCCCATGCCGCTCCAATCCTCGAGATGGGAGCCCATCGCCCGGTGCCGATCGGCGAGTGCCGAAAATCTCCAGGATGCCGTCATGTCTTTCTCCCATTCGAAGCGCGAGCGAACCCCATTTGACCCATGTCGAGCGGAAAAATGCAACCTCCTTATGCAAATTTATTTCCTGACAGGCAAATCGTAGCGATGGCCGTCCCGCCTACGGCTTCAAATGCTGCTGTCCATGCCAGATTTACCTATCAAGAATAAAAAATTCCTGTTAGTTGAAATCTGGAATGACATGCGGGACGATGTCGTCGAAGGGGCGGAGGAACCTCATACGCCGAAAGGGCCGCACGCCGGAAACGATGGCCGAGCTCGGCTATCGTCACTGCGGATTTGCCGATTTGGCGCGGCGTCGCCGGGAGACGCGGCCGACGACCGGTCGGCATTGGACAAGGGTCCGATGCCCTGCACGTCGTGTCTCGGGAGCGGGACAAATCTCTGGATATCTGACGGAAGCAATCCATGCACGATTCTAAAGATCCATGGAAAGGGAGAGCATAGTGACTAAGCGCATCGCCATCATCGGCGCCGGACCCTCCGGCCTGGCCCAGCTTCGAGCCTTCCAGTCGGCGGCCCAGAAAGGCGCCGAAATCCCGGAGATCGTCTGCTTCGAGAAGCAGGCCAACTGGGGCGGTCTGTGGAATTATTCGTGGCGAACCGGACTGGACGAATATGGCGAGCCCGTCCACGGCTCCATGTACCGTTACCTGTGGTCGAACGGCCCTAAGGAAGGCCTGGAGTTCGCCGACTACTCCTTCGAGGAACATTTCGGCAAGCAGATCGCTTCCTATCCGCCGCGCGCCGTGCTCTTCAACTACATCGAGGGGCGGGTCAAGAAGGCCAATGTGCGCGACTGGATCCGCTTTCGCACGCCGGTGCGTTCGGTCACCTACGACGAAGGGTCCGGCCTGTTCACGGTGACCGCGCACAACCTCCTGGAGGATCGCGAATACACCGAGGAGTTCGACCACGTCGTCGTCGCCTCAGGCCATTTCTCGACTCCGAATGTCCCGTATTTCGAAGGCTTCGAGGGTTTCAACGGCCGCGTGCTTCATGCTCACGATTTCCGCGACGCCCGCGAATTCATCGGCAAGGACATTCTGGTGATCGGCACCAGCTACTCGGCCGAGGACATCGGCTCGCAATGCTGGAAGTACGGCTGCAAGTCCGTGACGGTTTCCTACCGCACAGCGCCCATGGGTTTTAACTGGCCAGACAACTGGCAGGAGGTACCCCTCCTGCAGAAGGTCGAGGGCGATATCGCCACCTTCAAGGACGGCACCACCAAGCGGGTCGACGCGATCATCCTGTGCACGGGATACAAGCATCATTTCCCGTTCCTGCCGGACGATCTGCGGCTGAAGACTGCCAATCGGCTGGCGACCGCCGACCTCTACAAGGGCGTCGTCTGGGTCCATAATCCGAAGCTGTTCTATCTCGGCATGCAGGACCAGTGGTACACCTTCAACATGTTCGACGCGCAGGCTTGGTACGTGCGCGACGTCATTCTCGGCCGGATCGAACTGCCCGACAGCAAGGAGGCACTTCTCAAGGATGTCGCCGATCGTGTGGCGGCCGAGGACGCAGGGGAGGACGACTACGCCGCGATCCGCTACCAGGGCGATTACGTTAAGGAGCTCGTCGCTGAGACCGACTATCCGAGCTTTGATGTCGACGGCGCCAACGAGGCCTTCTTCCAATGGAAGAAGCACAAGAAGAAAGACATCATGGGCTTCCGCGACAACAGCTACAAATCGGTCATCACCGGATCGATGGCGCCGGCGCATCATACGTTGTGGAAGGATGAACTCGACGATTCCCTCGAGAGCTATCTGCGAAACTGAACCGAGCACGGTGGGGGGCTCGGCAGCGCCCCCCTGCCTGGTCCTCGCGGGGCATTTTCGCTGGACCGATTCCGGAAACTTCTATTCCGACTCGACGTTGACCAATACCAAAGCGACGCGGCCTAACGCGGCGCGCATATGGTCGGCGGCCTCGCCGACCATATTGCAATCGCGCATCGCCTTGTCGAGACAGGCGAGCCATTGATCGGCGTCCTCGCGGCGGATCGGCACATGCGCATGCACCTCGCGGACATCCATGTGGCCGTGGCGTTCCGCGTAATACCGCCGCCCCCCCAGGAAGCCGCAGAGGAAGTCGAACTGCTCGGTCCTGGCATGCGCCATCCCGTGCCCACGCAAGTGCAGCGTCAACAGATGTGCGGATGCTGGGTCGCTCTCAATGATGTCGTAGAAGCGCTCGACGAGGGTCCGCAACGATGTCTCGCCGCCAATGTCCTCGACAGTCGATCGGATCGACACATTCCCCTCCCTCGATGATCAAGCCCGGACGCGGGACTTCGTGGGATCGTAGTGGGACAGCGCGACGATCCGGGCAGGCAACCGCTTCTGATGGCCATCCAGCTTGCCCACCTCGACCTCGGTGTCGATGGCGGCGTGGGCCACGTCGAGGCGCGCCAATGCGATGTTCTTCTTGAGCAACGGAGAGCGCATCGACGACGTGATCTCGCCGATCTGGGCCCGGCCGATATGCACGCAGTCGCCATGTGAGACGTCGACATTCCCGTCGATGTCGAGACCGACCATAACGCGCGCCGGATGTTCCTTGCGACGGATGAGGGCGTCGCGGCCGATGAAGTCGTCTTCCTTGGATTTCAGCGGCACGGTGAAGCCGATTCCCGCCTCGAACGGATCGGTCTGGTCGGAGAAATCGTAACCGGCAAAGATCAGGCCGGCCTCGATGCGAACCATGTCGAGGGCTTCCAGCCCCATCGGACGCAAGCCATGCGGCTCGCCGGCGTTCCAAACCGCATCGAAGACAGCCTCGCAGTCCTTTGGATGGCACCAGACTTCATAGCCGAGCTCGCCCGTATAGCCGGTTCGCGAGACCACGATCGGCGCGCCGTGCTCGCCGCCGATGCGACCGATGGTAAAACGGAACCATCCCAATTCGGCCAGCGATGCCTGATGCGGAGGAGTCCAGACGATCTCCTTCAGGATGTCCCGGCTGTTGGGGCCCTGAACGGCGACGTTGTGGAGCTGGTCCGTCGAGGTGCGGATGAGAACCTTGAGGCCGAGCTTTTCCGCGACCTCGCGCAACCAGATCCCCGAATAATCGTCCCCGCAAATCCAGCGGAAATTATCGCGGCCCAGCCGAAACAGCGTACCGTCGTCGATCATCCCGCCATGCTCGTAGCACATGGCCGAATAAACCACCTGGCCAACCGCCAGCTTCTTGACGTTGCGCGTCAGCGTGTACTGCATCAGCGTTTCGGAATCCGGGCCGGTGATCTCGAACTTTCGCAAGGCCGACAGATCGATCACCGCGGCCTTTTCGCGGCAAGCCCAGTATTCCTCGATCGGACCGGCGTCGGAGAAGCAGTTGGCGAGCCAATAGCCCTTGTAATCGACGAAGTTGCGCGTGTGTTCGGCGAACCGTTCGTGGAAGCCGGTCGGCTTGGTCATTTTCGGCTCCGAGTCCGGTGTGGGGCGATAGGCGACGGCGCGCGAGAAGCTCTCGGCGCCCGAATAGATGCGCACGTGAATATCGGTTGGGTTCCAGCCGTTGGCCGCCGTCGTGTCGTCGGGGCAGGCCGAGCTGACGCAGACGATATCGGTCATCGCGCGCAGCAACACATAGTCCCCCGGTCGGGACCAGGGTTCATCGACGACCATCACACCGTGGGCATCGATCGCGGTGTTGAAGAAGAAATTGATCGCCATCCAACCGGCGCGGCCCGTCACTCCGTGCGGCGCCAGGGCCGCGTTGAAGTTGTTGGTGCAGTTGGCATGGCCTGGATAGCCGATATCGTCGTAGTATTTGGCGGCGCACGCCAGCGCAAAGGCATCGTGCCGGCCGCAGGTATCCTGGATCACCTCGACCAGCGGCATGTTCTCGTGGTCGTAGTATTTCGCATGCAGCCCCGGCATCGGATACGCATGCCCCATCAGCGAACGCGTCGTCGTCATATCCAGCGGGTGCTGGATCCCGCGATCGAGTTTGCGGGCATCGAAACACTGGAAGTCGGTACACTGACGGCCGTCGACGTCGAGGATCTGAAAATAATCACCGGCCTTGACGAAATAGGATTCCGCAGTGGCGGACCGGACCCTGAGATCGAGGATCGGATCGGCCAGCGGCTCGGGAAGTGCGAACCTCCCGCCGCGTGCGGGGTTGGCTCGCTCGATGAGAACCGTCAGCGGCGTCGCGGTATCCTGCCGTTCGAAATCCATCGCATTGCCGGGAGCCGCAATGACCACCATGCCGTCGCGCTGGACGGTGAGCGACACCGAGTTGCCCGGCGGCGTGGTGCCCTCGAACAAGCCGATCGCGCCGGCTTGAGCCGGATCAATCCCACGCCGCTCCAAGCCCTGGCGCAATTTGCGCAAGCTGGCGTCGCCGTCAGCCAGCAGCGCCCTCAACCCCGGCGCCTGCGAGTTCGCGGTCTCGCCCAAAATGCCGGCGTCGATCGTGCCCCGCGCGTCCGCCGCGATGACTTCGCAATGCTGGCCGCCTTCGTCGTTGGTGATGGTGATCCGATCGCCAGCTTCGACCGCGAACAGGATCGCGCCCTGTCCTGGGACCACATGACGCTCGGAACCGGGCGCCATCGTAAAGGCCAACGGCTCGATGATCTGGCTCGGCCTTGGGGGACCCGCGCGAAACTCACGAAGATCAAGGTTGAGCATGGCGACCCTCCCGAAATGCGATCGCGTCCAACCGAGCGTTTTCACGAGCGGCCGACATGACGCGTCGCGAACATCGTTGCAGGGTTATTCTTTTTATGCAAGTAATATTCCCTGAATGAAATCCCTGTGTCGCCGCGAAAACGGGGGCTGGCCGGAACAGTCTGCCCGCGACGCGGATCTGGAACGTCACCATGGGGGAGTGGAAACATGAACCATTCGGAAGCAACCTCCCGCAGCAATGCGGCGCTCCGCACACCGCTTTGCGACCTCATCGGTTGCCGCTATCCAATCCTGCAGGCCGGCATGGGCGGCGTCGCGCGATCGGAGCTTGTCGCGGCGGTATCGGCGGCGGGTGGTTTCGGCTGTCTCGGCATGGTGCGCGAGCCGCCGGAGCTGATCGCGCGCGAGATCGCTTCCGTCCGCTCGCGCACCGACCGGCCCTTCGGCGTCAACCTGATCCCGGCGGCGACCGACCCCACGCTTTTCGACGAAGAGTTGGCGGTCTGCCTTGAGGCCAAGGTTCGGGCGATGGTCTTTTTCTGGGACGTCGTCCCGGAGGCGATCGAGACGGCGAAGCGGGCCGGATGCCGGGTGCTCTATCAGGTCGGATCTCTCGCCGCCGCGCGGGCTGCCGAAGCCGCCGGAGCGGATGCGGTAATCGTCCAGGGGGTCGAGGCCGGCGGCCATGTTCACGGCAGCGTCTCCTCGCTGATACTGCTGCCACAGGTCGCCAGCGCACTTAAAATCCCCGTGGTCGGATCGGGAGGATTTTCCTCCGGTGCCAGCCTCGTGGCAGCGCTGGCTCTCGGCGCGCAGGGCATCCACTGCGGCACCGCCTTCCTGGCGACGCAGGAATCCTTCGCCCACGACCTGCACAAGCGCCGCGTCGTCACGGCGTCCTGCGAGGACACCGTCCACACCGACGCCTTCGCGATCAACTGGCCGCCCAACTCCCCGGTCCGGGTCCTTGCCAGCGACGTCACCGAAACCCTCGGCGAGCGGCTGTTCGGCTACAAGGCCGAGGACCTGCCGCGCGAGGCGATCGCGATGGAGGACGACCGGTCGATCTATCTCTTCAGCACCGATTCGCCGCTTCAATCGATGCGCGGCGATCTCGAGCGGCTGGCGCTTTTCGCCGGTCAGGTCGCCGGCCGGATCGAAGCGATCGAGCCGGCCGGAGAGGTCGTCGCCACCATCGCCCGTGACGCGTTGGCGATTTTGTCCGATCTCGCGCGCAAAGGCACCAACGCATAGGCCGCCGCGCTACGCCGCTGACGTCTCGGGATTGGCGCGGCAGCAGGCGGTCAGCGTATTGGACAACAGGCAGGCGATGGTCATCGGCCCGACGCCGCCCGGCACCGGTGTGATCGCGCCGGCGACCTTGGCGGCGCTGGCGAAGTCGACATCGCCGACGAGGCGTGTCTTGCCCTCTCCCTTTTCCGGCGCCGCGACCCGGTTGATGCCCACATCGATGACCGTGGCGCCGGGCTTGATCCAATCGCCCTTGATCATCTCGGGCCGGCCGACGGCGGCTACCACAATGTCGGCGCGGCGCACCACGTCCGCCAGATTTTTCGTCCGCGAATGGGCAATCGTCACCGTGCAGCTGTCTCCCAGGAGAAGCTGCGCCATCGGCTTGCCGACAATGTTCGAGCGACCGACCACCACCGCTTCCAGGCCTGACAGGCTGCCGTGGTGCTCACGCAGCATCATCAGGCATCCGAGCGGCGTGCACGGCACCATCGAATCCTGCCCCGTTCCCAGCAGACCGACATTCGACAGATGAAAACCGTCTACGTCCTTGGCGGGGTTGATCGCGTTGATGACCAGATCCTCGTTGAGATGCTTCGGCAGCGGCAACTGGACGAGGATGCCATGCACCGCCGGGTCGTCGTTCAGGCTTTCGATCAGGGCCAAAAGGTCGACCTCGGAAATGTCGGCGCCGAGCTTGTGCTCATAGGAGTTCATTCCGACTTCGACGGTCTGTTTGCCCTTCGAGCGGACATAGACCTGGCTGGCCGGGTCCTCACCCACCAGGACGACCGCCAGCCCGGGGGTTATGCCGGTCGACTTCTTCAGCTGGCCCACGCGCGCCGCCACGTCGTCGCGCACCGAAGCGGCAAAGGCTTTCCCGTCGATAATACTGGCTGTCATGATCCCACCTCGGTCATCCATTGTTCGTGCTCGCAAAAGACTGCTGGTAGTGCTCTTTCTGCATTCGCGTCGCCAGCACCGCGTTCTGCATCAGCACGGCTACCGTCACCGGCCCGACGCCGCCGGGCACCGGCGTGATCCAACCGGCGACCCTGGCGCAGCTGTCGAAGTCCGCGTCGCCGACGGTTTTCCCATCGACCCGGTTGATCCCGATATCGATCAGCGCCGCGCCGGGCTTGATCATCTCGCCCGTCACCAAGCCGGGCTTGCCGACGGCAACGAAGACCGCGTCGGCCGCGCGGCTGTGCATGGCCACCGACCGCGTCATGTGGTGGCAGACCGTCACGGTCGCCCCCAGTCCCATTAGAAGAAAGGCGATCGGCTTCCCGACGATTTCGGAATGGCCGATAATCGTTACGTCCAGCCCCTCGATCTTCAGCGGCAGCGTCTTCATGATTTCCACCGCCGCCACCGCCGTGCAGGGGCCAAGCGCCAGATCGTTGTAGACGATGTTGCCGATCGAGGCCGGGTGCATGCCTTCCACATCCTTCAGCGGATGCACGGCCTTCTGCAACGCCTTGACCGGGATATGCGCCGGCAATGGGCGCTGGATGATGATCCCGTGCACGCGCGGGTCGGCGTTGAGTCCCTGCAGGATGCCGACCAGTTGCTCGGGCGACGTCTCGTGCGGATAGCTGCGTGCCTCGAAGGCGACGCCGGCGCTCTCGGCGCTTTTCTGCTGGTTCCGGACATAGAGTTCGGCCGCTGCGGTATCGCCGACGGAGACCGAGACGAGACGCGGCTGCCAGCCTTCTTCGGCCAGCTTCGCCGCATCGTTCGCCGCCTCGGCCCGCAGGCGCGCCGCGATGGCCTTGCCATCGATCATCGCGGCACGGGTCACATCGCGGAGCATTGCCCTAGAACAGGCCTTCGATGAGGCCTTCGTCATTGAGCCGGATGGATTCCGACGAGGGCACGCGCGGCAGGCCCGGCATGGTCATGATCTCGCCGCAGACGACCACGACGAAGC
>NZ_JAZHLK010000076.1:0-9832 GCF_036549515.1 Aurantimonas sp. E1-2-R+4
CGAGCGCTCGGCATGGGGCAGCGAGGCCGCCGCCTGGCCGGCCAGATCGGCGCCGAGGCGGATCGCCCTGGCCGCGTCAACCCCGTCGCGGACCCCGCCCGAGCCGATGATGAGCGTGTCCGGGCAGGCGGCGCGCACGTCGACGATCGCGCGCGGCGTCGCAATGCCCCAGTCGGAAAACACCAGCGCCGTGGCGCGGGTCCCGGCGTCCGCAGCCCGTTCCGCCTCGACCGCGGCCCAGCTGGTGCCGCCTGCGCCGGCGACGTCGATCGCCTGGACGCCGGCATCGACCAGCCGTCGCGCCAGCCGACCGGACAGCCCGGCGCCGACTTCCTTGACCACGACCGGAACCGTCAGCGCCCGCGCCAGCCCCTCGATCGCGGCGAGGACGCCGCGCCAGTCGGTGTCGCCGCCGGACTGCACCGCTTCCTGCAGCGGATTGAGATGGACGATCAGCGCGTCGGCGTCGATCATCTCGACGGCGCGGCGGGCCTCGTCGGGACCGTATCCGAGCGCCAGCTGCGCCGCGCCGATATTGCCAAGGATCGGGATGCTCGGGGCCAGGGCGCGCAACGACCGGTCGAGCCCGCCGGAGCCGCGCCCTTCGAGCGCGATGCGCTGCGAGCCGACGGCAAAGGCGAGGCCGAGCGTCTCGGCCGCCTCGGCGAGATGGGCGTTGATCCGGGCCGCGCGCTCGGGGCCGCCGGTCATCGAGGCGATCAGCAGCGGCGCCTTGAGCCGGCGGCCAAGGAAGGTCGTCGACAGATCGATGTCGGCGAGCGCGATCTCGGGCAGCGCCACATGCTCGAAGACGATGCGGTCGAAGCCGTTCGGCGCCCGCCGCGCTGCGAACGACGGGGCGAGCACGATGTCCAGATGATCGCTCTTGCGCCCCTCGATGTCCCGCGAAGGCGCGGCGCCCGGTTGTTCTGCCACGTCGGCCTGTGTCCTGTCAGCGGCGGGTGGTCCTGATCGATGCGGTCGCCGCGCCCGATATTGGCATTTCGTTGCGGCCGGCGTCCACCGAGCGGCGATCCGTCAGCTTCTGGCCAGCCGCGCAGCCCGCCGCGCCCGCGCCTCGTCGAGCGCGTCGTGCTTGACCTCCGGCAGGCAGGTGCGCCAGTCGGTGCCGGCGATGGTGACGACCCGGTTGCCGCGAAAATCGGCGTCGGCGGTGATCAGGCCGCGCTCGTCCATGAAGCTGAGAAGGAACCGGCCGCGCGACGGCGAATGGCTGCCATAGGCGCGGGCCAGCGCTTCGTCGGACGGGCACTCCACGCCGTCGCGGGCGGCTCTCGCGAGCATCATATAGACGCCCTGCATCTCTTCCGGCAGGTCCGCGGCGCGCCCGACCACCGCCTGCCATGCCTCGTCCTCGGTCTCGACGGAGACGCCGGCCCGGGCCAGCGACAGCCGCCGCCGGAACGCCGCCATGTCGGTTTCGGCGCCGCGCAGACGCTTCAGCCGGCAATGGGTGAGGAAATCCTGGTAGAGCACAGGCACCGGCCGGAAGGCGGCGTCGGGGTCTTCGAGCATCTCGGCGAAGATCGCGTCGACCGCCGCCGCGCGCTCCTCGGCCGAGCGCGGATCGTCGTCGACCGGCTCGTGCCGCTCGGACACCGACGGCGCGGCGGCGACGCGCTCCAGGAGTTCGTGGGTCGCGACCGGCGCGTTCGCCGCCTCGAGGCGCTGCGACGGGCTCGCGAAGGGCCGCTGCGGACGCTGGCGCTCGGCCGCCCGGTCTTCTTCGCTGACGGTGAAGATCAGATCCTCCATCGTCTCGCGCGGCGTTTCCGGCAACGGCATCAGGGACGGCCGCCCGCTGCGCCCCGCCGTCTCGACCGCGCCGATCTTGATCGGCACCGGACGCCGCGACAGCGCCGGGCCGAGCGCGACGAAATTGCCGGTCTCCAGATCGCGGAACCGCTCCGCCGCCCGCCGGTCCATGCCGAGCAGGTCGGCGGCGCGTGCCATGTCGATGTCGAGGAAGGTGCGGCCCATCAGGAAGTTCGAGGCCTCCGCCGCGACGTTCTTGGCGAGCTTGGCGAGACGCTGGGTGGCGATGACGCCGGCAAGCCCACGCTTGCGGCCACGGCACATGAGGTTGGTCATCGCGCCGAGCGAGGCCCGGCGGGCTTCCTCGGAGTGTTCGCCCGCCATCGCCGGTGCGAACAGATGCGCCTCGTCGACGGCGATCAGCATCGGATACCAATGGGCGCGGTCGGCGTCGAACAACCCGTTGAGGAAGGCGGCCGCGCACATCATCTGCACCTCGGCGTCGAGCCCTTCCAGATCGAGCACCACCGAGGCGCGATGCTCCCGGATGCGTCGCGCGATCCGCGTCAGTTCCGCCGGCGTGCGGTTGGCGTCGACGACGACATGGCCGTAGCGCTCGGCCAGCGAGACGAAATCGCCCTCGGGATCGATGATCGCCTGCTGCACCCAGTCGGCGCTGCGTTCCAACAGACGGCGCAGCAGATGCGACTTGCCCGAACCGGAATTGCCCTGGACGAGCAGGCGCGTCGACAGCAGCTCCTCCAGATCGAGCTCCGCCGGTTCGCCGGTTTGGGTCGTGCCGAGATCGACGGCAATCGTCATGAGGAGTCTTTTCGCCGCAAGGGGTGGTCGTCGTTGATGCCGTGCAGGTCGACTCGGAGCGAGAACCGGCAGGACGTTCAGGATACCACGCGCCGGTGCCGTGGAGTCAGCCGCGCGGCATCATGTCCACAGAATCGCTCAGGCGGCGGTCAAGGTCGGGATCGCGCTGACGTCGACCTCGCGCTCGGCATGCCAGGCGTCGTGAGCGGCCTGCATACGGAGCCAAATCGCGGCACCATTTCCAAACAACTTGCCAAGGCGTACCGCGACGTCTGCCGATACCGGCTTCTTTTCGCGCAGGATGTCGTAGAGTTGCTGACGAGAGATACCGAGCAAGGCAGCGATTTCGGTCTTGGTGCGGCCCGTGGCCGGCAGAACGTCCTCGCGCAGAAGCTCGCCCGGATGGGTCGGACAGCGATTCGGGTCGCGATCTGTGGACATTTCCGTCATCGAGATAACCTCAGTGATACTGCTCAAGATCGATACGTCTGGGCTCGGCACCCTCAAACTCAAACGTCAGGCACCAAGACCCGTTGATGTGAATGGTGTACCGGGTCGGATCGAAGCCGAGCAAAGCATGAAAATCAAAGCCCGGCATTTTGAGATCCACGATCGAGCGCGCGACGTCCAACGCATCGAGACGACGAAGAATCCGCTTTTGCAAGTCGGGCCGAACTTTCGCCGATTTTCCGGTGGTCCAAAGCTGCTCCAGCGCCTTGCTTTTGAAGTCCTTGATCATCACTCACCGCATCAGGGTGCAACGTAAGCTAAACGCTTACAAACAGCAAGCGGCGGCGGCGTTTTACAGCCACTTGTCGTAATCCGACACCAGCAGATGCAGCGGGTCCTCGTCCTCCTCGATCTCGGCGAAGCGGCCGATCGGCTCGCGAAAAATGTTGTCGGTGAGATCGTCGTTGACGGTCGAAACCTCGCCGATCAAGACGTGGCCGCCCTCGCCCCAGAAAGCATGCCAGCTGCCGGGGAGCAGCGTCACGCTCTCGCCGGGCGACAGCTTGAGGATGCCGCCGGCCGGAAGCTTGCGAGTGATGCCGTCGGTGACGACCGTCACGTCGGCGGCCTCGTCGACCGAGCCATCCGGCGCGCTCTCGAAGAGTTCGAGCGCCAGCGTTGCGCCGCCGCGATTGATGATGTCCTCGGCCTTCACGATGTGGCGGTGCATCGGCGATATCTGGTCGTGCCGCGAGATCATGATCTTTTCGGCGTACAGCATGCCGCGTCCGGCCTGAAGGTCGGCGCTGTGGCCGTTCCTCACGGTGAACAGGAACAGGCCGAGCCTGTCGTAGTCGCCCTTACCGTAATCGGTGACGTCCCAGCCGAGCCGGCGCTCGACGATGGCCGACAGTTCGCTGCGGCGGGACTTCATCTCGCTGGGCGAGAGATAGGCGAAGGGCGGCATGACGTAGCCGAAGGAGCGGATGAATTCGTCGCCTTGGCGAATGATCTCGTTGACGCGCGAGCGTTTCATGGCTGGCCTCGTTTTTCTGCCGGGCCGCTCATCCGACGAGGATGATGCGGCAATCATTGACGTTGGTGTGGGTCGGTCCTGGCACGAACAGGTCGCCCAGCCCCTCGAAAAACCGGGTGGAATCATTGTCCGCGAGCGCCCGCTCGGCGTCGAGCCCGGCGGCTTTCGCTCGCGCCAGCGTGTCCGGCAGCACAAAGGCACCAGCGGGGTCGCTGGCAAGGCCGGTGCCGCCGTCGGTGCCGTCTGTATCGCCGGACAGCGCCGCGATGCCGGCTTCGCCATTAAGCGCGACGGCCAGCGCCAGAGCGTATTCCTGGTTCGGCCCGCCGCGCCCCTCGCCGCGGATCGTCACCGTCAGTTCGCCGCCGGACAGGATCGCCAGCCGCTCGCCGCGTGCCTTGGCATCGAGGGCCAGGCGCGCATGCTGACGCGCCACGTCCCGCGCCTCGCCCTCGACATCGGCGCCGAGGCTGTGGACGGTATAGCCGAGCGCGGTCGCCACGCTTTCGGCAGCGTGTAGCGAGGCGGCCGGCGTGGCGATCGTCCGGTAATCGCTCGCCGCGAAGATCGGATCGCCCGGCTTCGGCGACTCGTTCTTCGGGTCCTCAAGCGCCGTCCGGCACGACGGCGGCAGGTCGATACCGCGCTTTGCGATGATCGCCCGCGCCTCGGCGAGCATCGTCGGATCGGGCACGGTCGGTCCGGACGCAATGACGCTCGGGTCGTCGCCCGGCACGTCCGAGATTGCCAGGGTGAGGAGGCGGGCGTCGCCGCAGGCGCGGGCGAGCCGGCCGCCCTTGATCTTCGACAGGTGCTTGCGCACGCAGTTGATCTCGCCGATCCCGGCGCCGCTTCTCAGCAGCGCCCTGGTCACGGCCTGCTTGTCGGCAAGGCTGACGCCGTCGGCGGGCAGCAGCCAGTTTGCCGAGCCCCCGCCCGAGATCAGTGCCAGCACGAGGTCGTCCGGGCCGGCCGCCTCGGCAAGTTCGAGAACCCGCGCGGTCGCAGCGAGCCCGTGTTCGTTGGGCAGCGGATGGCCGGCCTCGACAACGGGAATCGGCCCGGCATCCAGCGCATAGCCGTCGCGGGTGACGGCGACCCCGGTCAGGCGGGCGTCAGGGACAGCGTGGGTGCCGCGATAGTGCGCCACGACCGCCGCCGCCATCGAAGCCGCCGCCTTGCCGGCTGCGAGGATGACGATCCGTCCGACGGGCGGCTTCGGCAAATGTGCGGCCAGAATGGTTGAAGGGTGCGCGACCGCCACTGCCCGCTCGAAGATCGCGATGAGATCGTCCCGCATCCGGTTCTGGTTCATTTCGCCCCCGCCCGCTCAATCAATCGCCGCCTCTATAGCAGCCGGGCCATGGGACGGAACAGCGGTGAAAGGGCTTGGCGAAACCCGACATCGCGTGGCGCAGCATTGGGAACGACGGCAAGCGGAGGATGGCAAAATCGTCGTGAGCACCTTCTTACGCGGTGCACGCGGCCTATGTTGGGCGCACACCCGCGTCGCAGGAACAGCCGAAGGCAGCGCCATGTTCGAAGGCTTCGATCCCGTCCTTCTCGCCCGAGTCCAGTTCGGCTTCACCATCGCATTCCACATCATCTTCCCGGCCTTTTCGATCGGGCTTGCCTCCTATCTGGCTGTGCTGGAAGGGTTGTGGCTGGCGACCGGCAAGCCGGTCTACATGGATACCTTCAAGTACTGGGTAAAGATCTTCGCGATCAGCTTCGGCATGGGCGTCGTGTCGGGCATCACCATGAGCTACCAGTTCGGCACCAACTGGTCGGTGTTCTCGGACAAGACGGGCCCGATCCTCGGTCCGATGATGGGCTATGAGGTGCTGTCGGCGTTTTTCCTGGAGGCCGGCTTCCTCGGCATCATGCTGTTCGGCCAGAAGCGGGTCGGCGCACGATTGCATTTCGCCGCCACGTTCGTCGTCGCACTCGGCACGGTGTTTTCGGCCTTCTGGATCCTGTCGGTCAATTCCTGGATGCACACGCCGACCGGCTACGGGATCAATGCCGTCGGCCAGTTCGTGCCGGAGGACTGGTGGGCGATCGTCTTCAATCCTTCCTTCCCCTACCGCCTCTTCCACATGGTGCTGGCGGCGTATCTGACGACCGCTTTCGTCGTCGGCGCGGTCGGGGCATTCCACCTCCTGCGTAGTCGTTATAACGCCAGCGCTCGGCTGATGTTCTCGATGGCGCTGTGGATGGCAACAGTCGTTGCGCCGCTCCAGATCATCGCCGGCGACGAGCACGGCCTCAACACGCTGGAGCATCAGCCGGCCAAGGTCGCTGCCATGGAGGGGCATTTCGAGACCAATGTCGACGGGCCGATGCCGCTAACGCTGTTCGGCATCCCTGACATGGAGGAAGGGAGGACAAAATATGCCGTCGATATCCCCTATCTCGGTTCGCTCATCCTCACCCGGTCGCTCGATGGCACGGTGAAGGGGCTCGACGCCTTCCCGCGCGAGGATTGGCCAAATTCAACCGTCGTATTCTGGTCGTTCCGGACCATGGTCGGCATCGGCTTCGCCATGCTCGGTATCGGGCTGTGGTCGCTGTTTCGCCGGGCTTTCGGCTCGATCTACGAAAGTCCCTGGCTGCAGCGAGCGATGATCGCCATGGGGCCGATGGGCTTCGTCGCCGTCATCGCCGGTTGGATCACCACGGAGGTCGGTCGCCAACCCTTCACCGTCTACGGTCTTCTGCGAACGTCCGAGAGCGTCTCGCCGATCGCGGCGGAGGCGGTCGGCGCGTCGCTCCTAGCCTTCATCATCGTCTATTTCCTGCTGTTCGGCGCCGGCACCTTCTACATCCTGCGGCTGATGTCGAAAGTCCCGACGCCCTTCGAGGAAGAGACGCTGGATCACCCGACCCGGACCGCCGGGCTGGCCTCGTCGGCATCAGCAGACGGTCACGCCGCCGTCGATCCGGCTGAATAGGGAGACGACGATGGACCTTGCGATTCTCTGGGCATTTCTCATCGCTTTCGCCGTCATCGCCTATGTCATTCTCGACGGCTTCGACCTCGGTACCGGCATTCTGTTTCCCCTCCTCGGCCGGACCGAGAACCGGGACACGGCGATGAACACCGTGGCACCGATCTGGGACGGCAACGAGACCTGGCTGATCCTGGGCGGCGGCGGCCTGTTCGCGGTGTTTCCGCTGGCCTATGCGATCATCATGCCGGCGATCTATGCGCCGATCATCGCCATGCTGCTGGCGCTGATCTTCCGGGGCGTCGCCTTCGAATACCGGTTCAAGACGGTGCGCGGCCGCTGGCTCTGGGACGTCTCGTTCTTTCTCGGCTCCTTCGTCGCGGCGCTCAGCCAGGGTATCGCCCTCGGCACCCTGGTGCAGGGGATCGAGGTTTCGGGCCGCGCCTATGCCGGCGGCTGGTTCGACTGGCTGACGCCATTTTCGCTGATGACCGGTGGCGCCGTCGTCATCGGCTACACGCTGCTCGGCGCAACCTGGCTGGTGATGAAGACCGACGGGGAATTGCGCGACATCGCGCGACGCTATGCCTTTTTCGCTGGGGTCGGCACGCTGTTGCTGATGGGCGCGGTCAGCCTGTGGATGCCGTTTCTGAAGGAGGAGTTCTACCTGCGCTGGTTCGCTTTCCCGCAGATCCTCTATGTGGCGCCGGTGCCGATCCTCACCGCTCTCGCCGCCTTCAGCCTGTTGCAGTCGCTCGCCGCCGGCAAGGACGTGCGGCCTTTCCTGTCCGCACTGGCGCTCTTCCTGCTCGCCTTCGCCGGGCTCGGCATCAGCTTCTACCCGAACATCATTCCACCTGACGTCACCATCTGGGAGGCCGCCGCGCCGGATGCCTCGATGGAATTCCTGCTGGTCGGCGCATCGGTGCTGATCCCGATGATCCTGATCTATACCGGCTATGCCTATTGGGTGTTCCGCGGCAAGATCCGCCCCGGCGAGGGCTACCATTGAGCCGCGCCCGAGGCGGGGCCGGCGACGAAGGGCCGCTGTGGCAGCGGATCGGCTGGTTCGTCCTCTTGTGGCTCGGCGGCGTCGCCGCCGTCGGGCTCGTGGGCTTGGTGATCCGCAGCGTGCTGATCGGCTGATCAGGCCGCCAGCTTCAGTTCCGGCAGGAAGTCCAGCACCATCGCCATGTCGGCGTTGAACGCTTCGCTCTCGCGCGCCCGCACCGCCTCGTCGGGAAGCCGCAGGATATAGGACGGGTGGATGGTGACCAACAGCTTGGTCGCCTCGTCGAGGTCGATCAATCGCGAGCGGGCGTCGCGAATGGTCACCGATCTGCCGAGCACGGCCTGCGCCGCCGTCGCGCCGAGGGCGACGATCAACTTCGGCTTGATCAGCTCGCGTTCCAGATCCAGCCACCAGCGGCAGGCTTTCACCTCGCCGGCATTGGGCTTGGCATGGATGCGACGCTTGCCGCGCGGCACGAACTTGAAGTGCTTCACCGCGTTGGTGACATAGCCCTGCCGCCGGTCGATACCGGCTGCGGCGAGCGCCTGATCGAACACCTTTCCGGCCGGTCCGACTAAGGGCTCGCCGGCGATGTCCTCCTGGTCGCCCGGTTGCTCGCCGACGAAGATCACCGGCGCGTCGTCCGGTCCCTGGCCGAATACCGTCTGGGTCGCGGGCTCCCAGAGCGGGCACGCCTTGCAGGACTTTGCCGCAGCGCGCGCCGCGGCAATTGTCGTCGGCCGTTCGCCGGCCATGTCCGCTGCGTGGTCGGGGCCCGTGCTCGTCTCCGCCATCCGCTCGCGCTCCATCCGTCGCTCATGGGATAAACTCGGCAGGGTCGGCGCGGTTGCGATCATACGGCGGGCGGCCGCCTCGGCGCCGGCGACAAGCGGCTTGATCAGCGCCGTCTCCGGCATGTTGGCCCAGTATTTCTTGGGCATTTCAGCCTGCATCGCCTTTACTTTCAGCCGCGCCGGATTGAAGATCGAAGCGTAATAGGTCAGCCACAGCGCTTCCATGTCGTCATCTTGCGGACGCATGTCCTTCGTCGCGCCCGGCAGAAATGCCAATTCCGCGCCATCCCAATGGACCGAGCGCTCGGGGGTGAGGATCGTCCAGACCATCCCGGCAAAGCGGCGGGCGAAGAATGGCGCGGTCAGTTCGACGACGTGGTGGAATGGCTCGAACCAGGCGACATAATGCTTGCCGCCCTCGCCGTCCTCGACCTCGCGGAAGCGGACGAAGGCCTTCATCTTGTGGCTGTCTCGCCGCACCGCTTTTTCCATCGCGGTGGCGCGGAGCACATCGGGATCGGAGGCGATCTCGAGCAGCCTCTTTTCCGTCTGCAGCCGCCACAGCAGGCGATAGGCGAAAACAAACCGATCCGCGTCGGCGTGGCAAACCAGTTTCTTGGCGAAGTCGGGAAAGGCCTTTGGAACCGTCGGTTGCGCGGCGTCGGCGGGCGCTTCGGGCAAGGGCTCGGCGAACAGGCCGGGTGCTTCATCCCCGACGACGAAGCTCAACGCCTCGGGCGGAATGCTGAGCGCCAGCGCCGTGCGGGCGGCCGGGCGCCAGCCGTCGAAATCGGCGGAACATGCGAGACGAGCAACATGCATAACCGCAGCCCTTCGTGGGTTGTTGCTATTGCAGCTAACTTCCATGCCGGTAGCTCCTAATACCAACGGGAGCGAAGGCCGACTCTTCGGGGATTCCCAAGCTGACAGAATTCTGAATCACTGTGACAAACGGAGGTTTGTCATGGCAGCACCGGTTCCCCTTCACACG
>NZ_JAZHLK010000077.1:0-8988 GCF_036549515.1 Aurantimonas sp. E1-2-R+4
GCCTGGCCGACGATCTCGCCGCCCTTCTGGGCCTTGCCGCGGGCGGAACTCGCCGCCGTCTGCGCCTTGCCGGCGCCCTCGGCCGTCTCGTTCACCGCCGTCGTCACCTCGCCGAGCGCCGCCACCGTCTCTTCCAGGTTGGCCGCTTGCTGTTCGGTGCGCTGCGCCAAGTCGTTCGACGCCGTGTTGATCTCCTGCAGGCCCGAGCGGATCGAACCGATCGACGTCACCACATTGCCGATCGCATCTTCCAGCTTGCCGACGCTATCGTTGAACTTTGCCCGGATCGGCTCGAACTCGGCCGCCACCGGCTCGGCCATGCGCACCGTCAGGTCGCCCGCCGACAGCCGCTCGAAACCGACCTCGACCACACCGACGAAGGCGCGCAGATCCTCGGCCTTGGCGTTGTCCAGCGCCGCCTGACGTTGCTTCGCCTGCTCCTGGTCGATCCGCGCGGCCGCAGCCTCGCTCTCCAGACGCTCCCGCTCGATCACGGCGTGGCGCAGATGTTCCACCGAGGTCGCCATTTGGCCGATCTCGTCCTCGCGATCGAGCCCGACAACAGTCACATCGGTACGGCCATCGGCAACTGCGGCGATTGTTTTGGTCAGGCCTTTCAGCGGCGCGAACAAGCGTCCCGACATCCACAGCACGAAAAATCCGATGATGATCGCTGCACCCAGCGAAATCGCCGCCAGCTTGTATTGCAGCGAATCGATGGACGAGAAGAATTCCGCCTCGCGAATGCCGACATAGAGAATCCCGATGGTCTTGCCGGAAGCATCCTTGATCGGATCGTAGGCCGTAAAGAACGGCGTTCCGAGGATGTCGGCCCGGCCACGATAAGGCCGGCCATCGGCAAAGAGGGCATCATAGACCGGACCGCGCGCCAGCACCGTTCCGACAGCGCGGCTGCCGTCCGGCTTCTTGACGTTGGTGGTCACCCGCTTGTCGCCCATGAAGACGGTCGCCGTGCCGCCAACCAGCGCCTTGATCTTGTCGACCGATTCGGAGAAATCGTTGAGCTGCTGTTGGCCGACGTAAAAACTGTCGCCTTCCCGGCGGAAGGAGTCGCCATAGGCACCGAGAACCTCCCATGCCACCCGCATATTGCTCTCCTGGCGTTCCGCCGCTCGTCTCGCGCCGTCCTCGCGCAGGACAATGACGTTGGCGACGCCGAACAGGACCGTCAGCACGGCAAGGCAGGCCACGACCATGATGGAGACTTTGGCAGGTAAAGAGAGCCTACGGAGCATAAATTCGATCCTCGGGGGGCAGGCGCATTCTGACATATGCGGAGAGTGGCAGTTCAGGAATCGGCTCTCAATTCAAGACGAATCATTCGCTAATTGATTGATATTAAACCGTTATTCCTTGTTTATATCCGCACCATAAAACGTTAAAACTTAATACTTCACTTCCGCGCGGCCAATATTTGGTAAGCTGGGCAACGAATTTCGGCGAGCCCCCCGCGCGCCGGTCAGGCAGCCCCGTATCCCCCCGGCGTCGGGGTCGTGACGATCACCGCCTCGCCGGCTTCGAGTATGGTCTGGTCACAGCCTTGCAGCGTCTCGATACGGCCGTCGTTCCGCCGCACCTCGGTGCGGCCCATCTCGCCGTCGGCGCCGCCAGCGATGCCCCGTGGGGGCTGGGTCCGGTGCGAGGAGAGGATGGCGCAGTCCATCGTCTGAAGGAAGCGGATGGTGCGCCGTGTGCCATCGCCGCCGCGCCGTGCGCCGGCGCCGCCCGAGCCCGCGCGGATGTGAAAATCCTCCAGCACCACCGGATAGCGCATTTCGAGGATTTCCGGGTCGGTCAGGCGGGAATTGGTCATGTGGACATGGACGCCGGCGGTGCCAGCAAAACTCCGCCCGTCATTCATGTGGCCGGCCGGCGAGCCCGAGCAGATCGTCTCGTAATATTGGTAGCGATCGTCGCCGAAGGTCAGATTGTTCATCGTGCCTTCCGAGTTCGACAGCGCGCCGAACGCGCCGAACAAGGCGTTGGTGACGTGCTGCGATGTCTCGACATTGCCGGCGACGACAGCGGCCGGATAGCGTGGCTTGAGCATCGAGCCGTCCGGCACCACGATCCTCACCGGCCGCAGGCAACCGGCGTTCATCGGGATCGGTTTTTCCACCATCACCCGGAAGACATAAAGCACCGCCGCGCGGGTCACCGGCTCCGGCGCGTTGAAATTGTTGGCCATCATGTCCGACGTGCCGGTGAAGTCGACGGTTGCCTCGCGCGCGGCCTTGTCGACGCTGATCCTCACTTTGATCACTTGGCCGGAATCGGTCGGGTATTCGTAGGAACAATCGTCGAGCCCGTCGATCATCTGGCGCACGGCTTCCGCCGCGTTGTCCTGGACGAAGCCCATATAGGCCCGCGCGGTATCGAGGCCGAAGGTCTCGACCATCTTGCGCAGCTCCGCGACCCCCTTCTCGTTGGCGGCAATCTGCGCCTTCAAATCGGCGACGTTGTGATCGGGGTTGCGGGCCGGATAGGAATGGTCGGTCAGTACCCGCCGCAGTTCGTCCTCCTGGAACACCCCGCCATCGACGAGCTTCAGATTGTCGATGAGGACGCCTTCCTCGTCGACCCTGGTCGCCCGCGGCGTCATCGAGCCCGGCGCGATACCGCCGACATCGGCGTGATGGCCGCGCGAGGCGACGTAAAACAACAAGTCCTGGCCGAAATCATCGAACACCGGCGTGACTACCGTGATGTCCGGCAGATGCGTTCCGCCATTGTAGGGAGCATTGAGGGCGAAGACGTCGCCGGGCCGGATCGCGCCCTCGTTCTGGGCGATGATCGTTCCGACCGAGCGGTCCATCGAGCCGAGATGCACCGGCATATGCGGCGCGTTGGCGACCAACGCCCCGGTGGCGTCGAACACCGCGCAGGAAAAGTCGAGCCGCTCCTTGATGTTGACCGATGAAGCGGTGTTCTGCAGCGTCACCCCCATCTGTTCAGCGATCGACATGAAGAGATTATTGAAGACCTCCAGCAGCACCGGATCGGCACCCTCGCCCGTTTCGCCCGTGCCGAGCGCCGCATGGCGCGGTTTCTTCTCGGTCCGCGTCAGCATCACGTCGTTCCGCGCGGTGATCTCGGCCGACCAGCCGGGTTCGACGACGATGGTCTGGTTCGGCTCGACGATCAGCGCCGGCCCCTTGATCCGCGCGCCCGGCTTCAGATTCTCGCGGCGATAGAGGCCGGCCTCGCGTTCAGTGCCGCCGGTGAAGAAGTGCCCGACCTCGCCGGGTTCGGCGTCATAGCGCTCGGCCGCGCCAACATCTCCGTCTCCCGTGTCGTCGCGGTGTTCCGCGCCCTCGACCGAGACGTTCTCGACGACGATCGGACGGTTGTCGTAGACGAACCCGAATTGCGCCTTGTGCCCCGCCTCAAAGCCGGTCCTGGCAGCGGCGAGATCGCCGTCATAGGGAACGGGTAGCGTCGTGTCGGTGCCGTCATAGCGAAGCTGGAGAAGGATCGTGCGGTCGATGGCGTCTTGCGCGACGCCCTGGGCGCCGAGTTCCGCCGCGACCTGCGCCGACAATTCCTCGGCCAGCCCGTCGATCTCGGCTTTCGCGGCAGCTTCGAGCGGCGCCACCAGCGCCCGGCTCCTGGACGAGAACAGCGACGAAAGGCCGATCCCATAGGCCGACAACAGGCCGGACATCGGATGGATGAGCACCTTTTCCATCGCCAGCGCGTCGGCGACCAAACAGGCATGCTGGCCGCCGGCGCCGCCGAAGGAGTTGAGCAGATAGCGCGAGACGTCGTAGCCGCGCTGGACCGAAATTTTCTTGACGGCGTTGGCCATGTTCTCGACCGCGATGGTCAGGAAGCCTTCAGCCACCTGCCGGGGATCGCGCCCGTCGCCAATCCCGGCGGCGAGCGCTTCGAATTTCTCCGCGACAATGCCGGCGTCGAGCGGCTGATCCTGGCCGGGGCCGAACACGGCCGGAAACAATTCGGGCTTGAGTTTGCCGACCATGACATTGGCGTCGGTGACGGTGAGCGGCCCGCCCTTGCCATAGGCGGCGGGGCCGGGATTGGCGCCGGCCGAATCCGGACCGACCTGGAAGCGGCCCTGGTCGAGATGAAGGATCGAGCCGCCGCCCGCCGCGACGGTGTGGATGCGCATCATCGGCGCCCGGATGCGTACCCCGGCGACCTCCGAATCCAGCGCCCGTTCGTAGGCCCCGGCATAGTGGGTGACGTCGGTCGAGGTGCCGCCCATGTCGAAGCCGATGACCGCCGCGTGGCCGGAAAGTTTGGCGGTCTCGGCCATGCCGACGACGCCGCCGGCGGGACCCGAAAGGATCGCGTCCTTGCCCTGGAAGAGATCGGCGGCGGTGAGCCCGCCCGACGACATCATGAATTGCAGCGACGGCGCGCTCGCGTCGTCCACGTCGGCGCCGAGGGCCTTGGCTACCCGCGAGACGTAGCGCGACAGGATCGGCGTCAGATAGGCGTCGACCACCGTGGTGTCGCCGCGCCCGACGATCTTGACCAGCGGCGAGACCTCGTGGCTGACCGAGATCTGCGTGAAGCCCGCCGCCTCGGACAGTTGTTTGGCGCGCCGCTCGTGGTCCGGATAGTGCCAGGAATGCATGAAGACGATGGCGACGGCCTCGATGCCGTCGGCCCGCGCGCTGTCGAGCGCCGCGCGCACCGCCGCCTCGTCCAGCTCGCGCTCGACCGTGCCGTCGGAGAGTACCCGCTCCGGCGCTTCCGCGACGCGCTCGTAGATCTGCTCGGGCAGGATGATCTCCTTGGCGAAGATGTCCGGCCGCGCCTGATAGGCGATCCTGAGCGCGTCGCGAAAACCCTCGGTGATCAACAGCAGCGTGCGGTCGCCCTTGCGCTCCAGCAGCGCGTTGGTCGCGACGGTCGTGCCCATGCGCACCGTGCCGACCTGGTTTGAGGAGATGGCTTCACCCCCGTCGAGCCCGAGCAAATTGCGGATGCCTTCCAGCGCGGCGTCGTCATAGACGCCGGGATTGTCGGACAGGAGCTTCTTCGGGTGCAACCGGCCCTGCGGATCGCGGCCGATGACGTCCGTGAAGGTGCCGCCGCGGTCGATCCAGAAGTCCCACTTGCCGTTCTCGCCGTCTGGTGCTGCCTGCATTTTCGGCACTCCGCTTAAAATTTGATCCATATCGATAATTTATCGACATATTATCAGCGTGTTTGACGCAACGCAATTTTCGTGGAATTCTTCGATCGGACAACTGGGATGAGGAGACCCTGATGAAACACCTGCCGAACGCCGTTTTCTTTGCCGCCACGCTGGCCCTGCCCGCTTCCGCATTGGCCCAGACGGCCTGGGACATGCCGACTCCCTATGCCGAGGGGAACTTCCACGAGCAGAACATCGCGACCTTCGTCGCCGACGTGAACGAAAAGGCCGGCGAGGCAGTGGCGATCACGCTGCATCCGAACCAGTCGCTGATCAAGCATCCGGACATCAAGAACTCCGTCCGCGACGGCATCGTGCCGATCGGCGAGGTTCTGGTTTCGCGGCTGGAAAACGAGAACGCCATCTACGGCGCCGATGCCGTGCCGTTCCTGGCGACGAGCTACGAGGACGCCAAGCGCCTCTACGACGCGCAGAAGCCGATGATGGAAAAGGCGCTCGCCAAGGAAGGCCTGAAGCTCCTGTTCTCGGTGCCCTGGCCGCCGCAGGGCCTCTACACCAAGGATGAAGTGAACTCCGTCGCCGATCTCAGCGGCAAGACCTTCCGCGCCTACAACAAGTCGACCGAGGAGATCGCCAAGGGCGCCGGCATGGTGCCGACCCAGATCGAGGTCTCGGACATTCCCACCGCGTTCTCCACCGGCCGGGTCGAGGCGATGATGACCTCGCCGTCGACCGGCGTCGATTCCAAGGCCTGGGACTTCCTGTCGAACTATTACACCCTCAACGCCTGGCTGCCGCGCAACATGGTGATCGTCAACCAGGCGGCCTTCGACGCGCTTCCGGCCGAGGCACAGACCGCGATCACCGAAGCCGCCGCCGCCGCCGACACGCGCGGCTGGGAGGCCTCGAAACAGGAGACCGAAACTGCAACCCAGACGCTGAAGGACAACGGCATCAACGTGGTCGAGCCATCCGAGGAGTTGAACAGCGGCTTCAAGGAGATCGGCAAGACGATGACCGAGGCCTGGAAAGCGAGTGCCGGCGCCGAGGGCGAAGAGTTGCTGAAGGCCTACGGGCAGTAAATCAGCGCCATCTCCACGGGCGGCGATTTTCGACCGCCGCCCGATTCTTGCCTCCCCAAATCCCTTCCGAGGATCGTCAATGCGCCGGACCCTCGATACGCTCTATTCCGTGGCCGGCGCGCTCGCCGCGCTCTGCCTCGTCGCCATCGCGGTTCTCGTCGCGTTGCAGATCGGCGCCCGCCTCCTCGACTATGCTCTCGTTTTCACCGGCCTCACCCCGACCCGCTTCATCGTGCCATCGCTGGCCGAGATCGCCGGGTTCCTCCTGGCCGGCGCGACGTTTCTGGCCTTGGCCGACACGCTGGCGAAGAACGTCCATATCCGCGTCGACCTCGTCACCGCGCGGCTGCCCGACCGCCCGCGCCAGATCGTCGATGGTTGCGTGGCGCTCATCGGCGCCGGCATCGCCGGCTTCGGCACCTATGCGACCGGCGCGCTCGCCCTGAAAAGCCTCGAGTTCAACGATGTGTCCTACGGCATGATCGCAATTCCGTCGGCGCTGCCGCAGTCCGTGCTCACCCTCGGCCTTGCCGTCTTCACCATCGCGCTCATCGACGAGGCGATGCTCGCCTTTGCCGGGCAAGACCGCATCGCCGGCAGCGGGGGCGGGGTCTGATGGATCTCTTCGAAGTCTCCATCCTCTTACTTGTCGTTCTCTTCGGGGCCCTCGCCTCGGGGCTTTGGGTGGCGCTGGCGCTGGTGCTCACCGCGCTGGCCGCGCTGATGACCCGGCCGATCCTGCCCGACGCGCAGATTCTGGCCACCTCGATCTGGTCGGCCTCAATCTCCTGGGACCTGACCGCCCTGCCGATGTTCATCTGGATGGGCGAGATATTGTTCCGCTCGAAGCTGTCGGAGGACATGTTCGCCGGCCTGGCGCCGTTGATGCGCCGGCTGCCCGGCCGCCTGATTCACGTGAACGTCGTCGGCTGCGCGATCTTCGCCGCCGTCTCCGGCTCGTCCGCAGCGACCACTCAGACCATCGGCAAGATCTCGCTGCCGGAACTTAAAAGCCGCGGCTATGACGAAAAGATCGCCGTCGGCTCGCTGGCCGGCGCCGGTACGCTGGGGCTTTTGATCCCGCCCTCGATCATCCTCATCGTCTATGGCGCGGCGGTGGAGGAATCGATCGCCCGGCTGTTCATCGCCGGCATCGTGCCGGGCATCGTCCTCGGCCTGATGTTCATGGGCTATGTCGCGCTGGCAGCGACGCTGAAACCCTCGCTGATGCCGCCGGACGCCGACGTGATCGTCACCGAAAGCGCCTTTCGCTCGTTTCGCCGCATCCTGCCGACCATCCTGCTCATCGCCGGGGTCATCGGCTCGATCTATGGCGGCATCGCCTCGCCGACCGAGGCCGCCGTGATCGGCGTCGTGCTGGCGCTGGTCATCACGGCGGCGCAGGGCGCGCTGACCTGGCCGAGTTTCCGCGACGGGCTGATGGCCGCGACGCGGGTCTCGGCGATGATCGCCTTCATCCTTGCCGGCGCCGCCGTGGTGACGACGGCCATGGGCTTCACCGGCTTGCCGCGAGAGCTCGCCACCTGGATCGGCTCGCTGGAGCTGTCGCCCTTCGCGCTTCTCGCCGCGCTGACGCTGTTCTTCATGGTGCTCGGCTGTTTCCTCGACGGCATTTCGATGGTCGTCCTGACCACTTCGGTGATCATGCCGCTGGTCACCCAGGCCGGCTTCGACCTGGTCTGGTTCGGCATCTATCTCGTCATCGTCGTGGAAATGGCGCAGATCACCCCGCCGGTCGGCTTCAATCTCTTCGTCATCCAGGGCCTGACGGGGCAGAACATCTTCAAGATCGCGGCGGCGACGGCGCCGTTCTTCGGCCTCTTGGCGCTGATGGTCGTGCTGCTGGCGCTGTTTCCCGATCTCGCCTTGTTTCTGCCGCGCACGATGTTTTCGGGAGGCTGACAATGGCGACGAACGATCCGAAGGCACCCGCGACGGCCGCAGACGGCCTCGGTCCGATCGTCTCGGCGGCGCATCTAGCCGACGGCGCGCTGCCGGCGCTGTCGGAGGTCGAGTTCGGGCTGAATCTTGTCGGCCACGCCTTCGATCGCTGGATGATCCGCTGCATGACGGCGGCGGGCGAACCGGGCCTGACGGCGACCGAGGTCAATGTCCTGCACTCGGTCACCCATCGCGGCAGGGCTAAGCGCCTCGCCGACATCTGCCTCGTGCTGGGTATCGAGGACACGCATCTGGCCACCTACGCGATCAAGAAGCTCGAGGCCCGCGGCCTCGTCTCGCGCGAAAAATCCGGCAAGGAACGGCTGATCTCGGTGACGCCACGGGGGGAAGCCGCCTGCCGCCGCTACAAGGATCTGCGGGAACGCCTTCTCGTCGCCGGCGCCCAGGATCTGGGCATCTCGCCCGAGGCGATGTCGAGCGTCGCCCGGCTGATGCGCGTGCTGTCGGGGCATTATGACCAGGCGGCACGCACGGCCGCGAGCTTGTGAGGGAGGTGGGCGAATGGCCAGATTGGGGCCGAAAGGAGACTGGCAGCTCATAGATGTCAGATGACCTAAGCCGACATTCGCCGGGAAAAGATCTGCGATGGGTTCGGCCCAAACCCGAGCTTGAATGTCGATGCAGCGTAAGTCTGCTTTAAGGCGGAGGCGAACCTGCTTCCGTCTTAGTGTCGGTCCACAAAGAAGTTGAATGATATGAATCGTTTGTGATTCCATGCTGTTGATTTGATTCGACGAGGGCATGGAAGCGATGTGGACGAAAGCAAACCGC
>NZ_JAZHLK010000078.1:0-8927 GCF_036549515.1 Aurantimonas sp. E1-2-R+4
ATCCGTGTGAAGGGGAACCGGTGCTGCCATGACAAACCTCCGTTTGTCACAGTGATTCAGAATTCTGTCAGCTTGGGAATCCCCGAAGAGTCGGCCTTCGCTCCCGTTGGTATCAATCGTCTCCATCGGCGCGTTGAGCACGGTATCGCGCCAGTCGCCGTTCGGATCGGCCTTGCCGTCGCGGGTCAGCACCTTGAAGTGGTGACCGTGCAGATGCATCGCATGCGGCCAGCGTGTGTCGTTGAAGATCGTCAGCTTGACCGTCTGCCCTGCCGAGGCGCGGAACAGCGGTTCGTCCATGTCGCCGGCGACACCGTTGAAGGCCCAGATCCGCCGCAGCTTCACCAACTCCTCGAAACCGCGCTCACGTCCCCCGACCATCGCCCGTTCCATCGAGCCCATGGCGCCGCCCGACATGTCGAGCCGGACGTCGAGGGCTTTGTCCATGTCCAGCGCGTGGCGCATCGTCTCGGCCAGCGGCTGGATGTCGCCCGGTTTCGCGGGCAGCGCCGCCTGATCGCCATAGACAAGGTCGGCGGCATCGATCCAGGCCCGATCGGCATAGACCTTGATGGGAACGCGCGCGCCGGGTTCGGCCTGACAATCCACGACCACGTCGGCCCGCTGGGCCGGAGCGAGGACAACCACGTCGTCCTTGAGGCCGCGTGGCGCGACAGGATGACCGTCGACGGCGATCAGGCGTGGGGCAAGCCCTTCGAGCGAGACCCCCAGAATGCGGGCGTTGGCGCCGTTGATCAGGCGTAGGCGAATGCGCTCGCCGACCCTGACAGGCAATTCGGGTCCGACGGTGCCATTGACCGTCACCACATTGCCGACGCGCCCGCCATGCCCCCAGTCCATGAGGCTGCCGAGGCTTTCCTCGTCGAACATGCCGTCCTTGGTCAGTCGCCAGTCATCGATGAACAACGTCAATTCGCGATCGGCGCCGCGCCACGGTTCCGGCTCCTCGACGATCAGCGGGCCGCTCAGGCCACGCGCCATCTGCTCCCAGGAACGGTCGTGGCTGTGATACCAGAAAGTGCCGGCGTCAGGCGCGACGAAGTCATAGTCAAAGCGGGCACCCGCCGGGACCGCATCCTGGGTCAGGCCAGCGGCGCCGTCCATAGCGTTGTCGATCCGGATGCCATGCCAGTGCACGGCCGTCGATTGCGGCAGGTCGTTGACAAGGCTGCGTCGGACCCGCTCGCCGGCCTTGACGCGGATCGCCTCGCCCGGTGTGGCGCCATTATAGGCCCAGACCTTGGTCGGACCGAACGAGTCGGCGGGCAGAAGCTGCGCCACTCCAGGAGCCGCGCGCAGTTCCGGCAAGGGTTCGGCCGCGGACGCAGCACGGATCGCGGCCGGCGTGAGTGCCGATCCGGCGAGAGCGGCCGTACCCAGCATGAAGCGGCGTCGGGAGATCATGGGTATCCTCGAAAATTCAGGCCGTTGCGGCATAAGAAATCGGCCGGAGCGGCGCGGCGCCCAGGAGAGCGGCGCAAATTATAACATGAACTGCGGACACCCCAATCAGGGATGCCCACCGTCGATCATTTACTTTTCGCCCGCGCGGCGTTCAACGAATCGTGGCGGGTGCGGATTTCTTCGGGCCAGGTCGACTTGATGTAGGACAGCACCGCGACGATCTCCTCATCGCTCAGCATGTCCTCATAGGCCGGCATCGCCGACTCATAGTCACCACCGACGACAGCCGCCGGCCCCAGCTTGGTCAGCCGGAACAGGGTCTCGTCGTCGTGGTGCCAAGTATGACCGCTTTCGTCGTGCGGCGGCGCCGGCATCAGGCCGTCGGGACCGGGAGAGCGCCAGTCCGGCTGCCCCTTCAGGTTCTCGCCATGGCAGGAGGCGCAGTTCGCCGCGTAGAGCGACTGCCCTTGCGCCACCACGCCCGCGTCAGCGGGGCGCAACAGCCCCGCCTCCCCGACGCCAGGAAGCGCCATGACGGTCCACAAGCCGACTCCCGCCACAATGATTGCGGCGAGGATGAGCCCCCACCGCATCATCGGGGCAACTGCCCGGCAAAGCGGCCGACCACTTCGGCGCTATGCCACGGGAGCTTGTGTGCCATCACACCAACCCTTCCGGTTCCTTCGCCGCACGCACCAGCACCGTCGTGCCTTCGGGCACGCGATCGTAGAGATCGATGATCTCGTGGTTCAGCAGCCGGACGCAGCCGGAAGACACGGCGCGACCGATCGAATTGGCCTCCGGCGAACCGTGGATGCGGTACAGCGTGTCCCTGCCGTTCTGGAAGAGATAGAGCGCCCGCGCGCCGAGCGGATTGTCCAGCCCGGGTTGCTGGCCGCCATTTGCGGCGGAATATTTCTCCAGTTCCGGCTGGCGGGCGATCATCTCCGTCGGCGGCGTCCAGGTCGGCCAGTGGCGCTTGTACTGGATCGTCGCCTTGCCCGACCAGGCAAAGCCGGCACGCCCAATGCCAACCCCGTAGCGCAAAGCCTTCCCGCCCTCCTGGACGAGGTAGAGGAAGCGCTCGCCTGGATCGACGACGAGGGTTCCGGGAACCTCTCCCGTGGGGTCGTCGACGAGCTGACGCCAATATTGCGGCGCGACCACACCCGGTGGAACCGCCGGGATCGGATAGGGCTCGGTGGAGATTGGCCCGTAGGAAAGCGGATAGGCCGGAACCGGGGCGGGTTTCGGGGCCGGCGCAACCGGTGGCGGCGAGGTGACACAGCCGCTGACAGCCAATGCCGTCGCGGACAGGCCGGCGCCGAGGATAGCGCGTCGTGTAAGCATAGGGATAATCCTGATTCAATAGAATTTGCGGCCGAGTACGATCGGCCGGAGACGGCGAGAATCAGGCTCTAGGCGGTTTCGTCAGGGGACGCGGCGTCCGTGATCGCCCCTGGAGATCGACAGTTCGCTTGTGAAAGGCGCGATCGCTGCCGGCGGCCAAGACGGCGGGCGAGAGAATAGCGATCAGATCGACGACACAGCGGCTGGACTGCTGGCCTTTCGCCGCCATGCCGCAACGCTTGCCCGCATTGCTCCACGCGCGCGCCGTCGCGCCGCTCGCCTCCGGGATCGAGATATCAATCGCCGGTGCCTGCACCATGCCATAGGCGGGCGTCAGCAAGATCGGCAAAATCAAAAGGAGCGTCAACAAGAACCGCATCATAGCCAGTGTCTAATTCATCATCCCGTCGAATTGAAGGCGCGGAAATACAACGCTGCGTGATAATTCGGCGACCGCTGCAGACTGGCGATCCTTTTGAACCGCGGGCCCGCCGGAGAATCCACCGGGCCCGCGGTATTTCTTGCGCGGCGTCCGGCGTCGGCCGGCCTGGGCCGCGCAACGCCGAAGCTGGCGCGAGCCTATTTCGCCGCGACGATCAACGGACCGTGCATGCCCATTTCGTAATGCCCCGGAATCAGGCAGGCGAACTCGAACTTGCCGGTCTTGGTGAAGGTCCAGACGATATCGCCGTCCTCGCCCTCNGCCCATTTCGTAATGCCCCGGAATCAGGCAGGCGAACTCGAACTTGCCGGTCTTGGTGAAGGTCCAGACGATATCGCCGTCCTCGCCCTCGTCCAACCGGATGGCGTTGGGGTCGGCATGTTTCATGTCCGCGGACATGGCCATCTCGCCCTTGTGCTTCTGGTTCGCCTTCGGCGTACCGATGACGAACTCGTGCTCGAGCACGCCTTCGTTCTCGATCGTGAAGCGGATCGTCCGACCCTTCGTCACTTCGATCCTGGAGGGCTCGAAGATCATGTCGCCGTCCTCGGTCTCCAGCATGGTGATTTCGATGGTCCGGTCGACAGCGTCGGCCTTGCCGGGCTTGCCGACGGCCATTTCCTTGTTGTCACCGCCGGCATGCGTTCCGCCGGCAAACGCCGGGGCGGCAATGACCGTGGATGCGAAAGCGGCGGCGATGATCAGTTTGTTCAACATAGGTCGTTCCTCGTTACTCACTTGGGATGTGCCCTTCCGATCTGCGGCCGTCATCGGCCGAAGTATTTTCCGCCACGCGGTGTCTGCACCGCGCGGATCTGGAAGGAGTGCTGATAGTCGAAGGTTCAGGGATGCCGACCGGAATCCAGCGTCGGACCGCGTTCAGGAAGATCGGCTTTGAAACCGAGAGTCATCGGAAGCGATCGGATGCGACATGGCCACAGGAGGCGGCATCGAGATGTCAGGCGCGTGGAGGTCCGACGCCCGTGTCGACCGGCCGTCCGATCAGCTCCGCGACGTGAGAGGGAATGCGAGCCTTGGGCGACCCGCCCCCCGCCGCTCCATAAGCCATAGCAACGTACTTGACCGGACAGTCGCTACTGCATGAACTGTCCGTCGCGCCATGCTCGCCGGCGAGGGCTACCGCCGAGTTGGTCACACCGTGTCCTTGATCGCCGTCAACGGAAAGCGCGGCGTTCCATGAGGCGACGTGACGATAGGTCGGAGCCGCTCCCGCAGGTGCGAACTGCGACAACAAAACCGTCAGCGTCACCAGGACCGCGGTCAGCAGTCTGATGGTCGCTCGCTGCGGGTTCGTCGATCGAGTCATGCTCTTCCCGGTAACAACTTCAGCATAATCCGTCGATCCTGAAATCTTGAATAGATTTGGAGAGACATCTCGATGCCGTGTTGCAAGCACGTCGGCATGACATCCGTTCCGAGGATTTGTCGGAACGGATGGATTTCATCGAAAAGTGGCCATTGTCAGACTGCGAGCTTTCAGAAGATGGTATCCTCGCTCTGGCCTCAGCCCTCGCGATACCACTTGTCGTAGTCCCAGGTCTTCGGCGCCCATTCGTTCTGGCCGAAATTGGGCTCGTGCGGCGCCACCACAGTGTGCGACACGATCTCGTCGAATTCCTTCTGATCCAGGCCGACATATTCGAGGAAAATGTCCAGCGACGGCGGTTTGCGGCCTTCGAACTTGTCGACGAGTTCCTGGCCGCGCTCCTTGGTGATGCGGCCGTTGCGCAGGTCGAGGGCGACCATCTGGCTGACCCGGCTATAGCCGCGCTTGAGATATTTGATGTAGTCGCGCATGCCCTGCATGAAGCATTCGATCTTCTCGTAAGGATATTCCTCCCACGGCATGCCCTCGACCTGATCGCCCTTCCAGCCGAGTTCTTCTTGGATTAGCCCGACATTCTTCTTCACATCCCAGGGAATGTAGGAGCCCAGGCAGACGGATTCGTAACGAAGCCGCTTAAGATCGCGCAACTTCGGATAGGTGTAGGGAAGCAGGTCACGCGGATCGAGATCGAAATCGCCCTTGATCATGCCGTACATGTCCTCGGCGGTGATGCCGAGATTGACGAAGCGGTTGAACCGCGTCTCGTCGACCTGCTCGATCTCGTCCTCGGCATAGTCGTAATACTGGGTGTATTCCGACGAGGGCTCGCCCCAGAAGACCAGCGGCACGTTGAACTTGATGGCCATATGCATCGGGTAGGAGAAGATGCCGGTGTGGCAGTGCCAGCAGAAATCGCCCTTGCGGCGGAGCGATTCCAGCATCAACCGCTTCACCACGCGCCAGTTTGGTGTGAAGTTCAGGACGTCGACGCCGAGCTTCTTGAAGGTGCGAGTGTTGTTCTCGATCAGCGTCTCGCGCATGAAGCCATGGTCAAAGCGGACGACCAGCGGCTTGATCTTGTACTCCTTCATCAAATACCAGAGCGTATAGGTCGAATCCTTGCCGCCCGAGAACGGAATGATGCAGTCGTAGTCGTACTTGCCGCGATGCCGCTCGATCAGTTCGTCCAGCTGATGCTTGCGCGCGGTCCAGTCGATCTTTTCGTCGCGATGCTCCTTGCCGCGGCAGACGTTGCATACGCCCTTCGTATCAAATTCGATCGTCTCGTAGGTTTCTGGCAGAAGGCAGCTGCCGCATTTCCGCAATTCGGTCATTTCAACTCCATTCGGCATTGTCGGGCGCCCTAAAGCGCGGCCCACATGGCAGGATTAAGGACACGCGGATCGGTGATCCGCCAAGGACCCAGATCGGCGCGTTCGAGCGTGACTCCTGAAGCGGCGGCAGCGATCTCAAGCAGTTCGCGCCGGCTCGTCGTTCCCACGATCGCCCGGCTGATGGCCGGATGCGAGAGCACACCGGCGATCAGTCCCTCTATCAGACCG
The DNA here is from genome assembly GCF_036549515.1 of Aurantimonas sp. E1-2-R+4. NCBI lineage: Bacteria > Pseudomonadati > Pseudomonadota > Alphaproteobacteria > Hyphomicrobiales > Aurantimonadaceae > Aurantimonas > Aurantimonas sp. E1-2-R+4. The sequence continues at coordinate 6,128 of NZ_JAZHLK010000078.1, forward strand.
AACCCCGCTTCGGCAAAGGTTGCGCGCAGTCCCGTAACGGCGTCACGGAGCGGCCCGAACTTGGCCGGGATATCCTCCGGCTTCTGCAACAACAAGCCTTGCAGAAAAATCGATCGGGCGTGGACCTCAACGCCGCGACGGGCCAGCGCGTCAAGCTGACCGCCCTCGTCCAGGCGACCATCGACCGCATTGATGGGCAGTTGCACGATGTCGGGGTCATAGCGCTGGAGTATCCGGTCGATCTCGACCCCATCATAGACCGAAACTCCGATCTTCATCGCCCGGCCGCTCTGCCTGATCTCGTCCATGCGACGCCACACGGCATCGCCGAAGGGGCCGAGAAGGTCGGCGGGGTCGTGAATGAGAAGACCATGCACCTGCTCAACCTTCAGGTTCTCCAGGGATTGGATGAAACGGCGCGCGATGCTATCGGCCGCCGCATCCGGACCTGCCGCGTCCGCCACCTTGCTTGTCTTGGTGACAATCGCGAAGGAACGCGTTTCCGTGGCGGCACCGATGACGGTCTCGCTATCGCCATAGAGCGCGGCGGTGTCGATCAGGCCGATACCGCAGGACGCGGCGGTTCTCATGATCGCGCGCGCTTCGTCGATGGCTACCCTGCCGGCCGCATTGGTGATGCCATAGTCGACGCCGAACTGAACGGTTCCCAGACCGAGCCGCGATGCGCCGTTCGCTTGAGGATCGCTATGGTCAGCTGTTGAGTCGGAGAACATTCCTCACAGCCTCCGCCACGCGCCGGGCATCCTCAACCTCCATCATCGGATAGTATGGAATCGAGAGGGCCCTGGCATAGTAGCTATCGGCCCCCGGCAGATCGAGAGCGCCATAGCGCTCGGCGTAATAGGGCTGCCGATGGATCGGGATATAGTGGACCTGGGTTCCGATGCCCTGCTGGCGCAACTCGCCCATGATCTGTCCGCGATCTTTTCCGAGTGCCTCGAAGTTGATCAGCAGCGGGTAGAGATGCAGGACAGGATCGACAGAGGATGCGATCGCAAGCGGGCGCACCAGATCCCCGAAACCGTCAAACAGACGATCATATTCCGCCTTGATTGCCGCCCGGCGTTCGGCAAACATCGGGAGCTTGGCGAGCTGCGATTGCGCCAGCGCGCAGGCGAAGTCGGGCGCGCGGAAATTGTAACCCAACTCCTGCATCTCGTAATACCAGGGGTTCGGTGCGCCGCCGTGCCCGAATGCCATGTCGGCATTCTTGAACTGGGACGGCTCGCGTACCATCCCATGGCCACGCAGCAGGCGCAGCCGCTCGATGAGCGCCTCGTCGTTGGTGGTGATCACCCCGCCCTCGCCCATGGTGATCGTCTTGACCGGATGAAGCGAAAACACCGCCATCGCCGAATGTCGGCAGGCGCCGATCAATGCCGCAGAACCATTCTCCTCGCGGTAACTTCCGCCGAGGGCGTGACAGGCGTCCTCAACCAGCATGATGCCGTTTTCGTTGGCGATCCGGCCAATCTCGGGCATATCCACCGGTTGGCCGTTGAGATGTACGACGACCGCCATCTTGACCGGCTTTCCGGCTTTGTCGATAGCTACGCGGAAGGTCTTAGGCGTGACCAGTCCGGTATCCGGATCGGCATCGGCGAAGACGATCTCGGCGCCCGCGTATCGCATCCCGTTGGCCGAGGCGAGGAACGACATCGTCGGCGCAATGCCGAGGTCGTCGCTATCTACGTCGCCAGCCAGGGCCGCCAGATGCAGCGCCGCAGTTCCGTTGGCGCAGACCAGTGCGAAACGGGAGCCGACGGCCTCGGCAAAGCTCTTTTCGAAGGCTTCGACCCGAGGCCCCGTCGTCAGCCAGTCGCTTCTCAGGCAATCTGCGACCGCGGCAATGTCCTCGTCGTCGACCCAATGCCGCCCGTAGGGAAGAAACGCCTCCGCCATCAGGTCAGATTCCGGCCTTCGCAACGACCTCGTTGAAGCCCGCCTCGTCGAGCCACACGTCGTTGATGTCGCTGGAATAGGCAAAATCCTCGGCGACCTTGTCGGCGTCGGGATAGAGTTGCTCGTCGCCGGCCCAGAAACGGTAGGTCGGCAGGATCGCGTAGCGATCGCCCAGATCGACCGTCATCCGGGCATCATCGCCGGTGACCATCACTTCGTGCAGCTTTTCGCCGGGCCGGATGCCGACGATCTTTTGCGGCAGCCCAGGCGCAATCGCCTTGGCCAGATCCGTGACCTTCATCGACGGTATCTTGGGCACGAAAATCTCGCCGCCCTTCATCATCTCAAAAGAGGAAAGGACCATGTTGATCCCCTGCTCGAGCGTGATCCAGAACCGCGTCATGTCCGGGTGCGTGATCGGGATGAAATCGGCTCCGTCGGCGACGAGCTTGCGGAAGAACGGCAACACGCTGCCGCGCGATCCCATGACGTTCCCGTAGCGAACGACTGAAAGTCGAAGCCCGGACGAGCCGGCGATGTTGTTCGCCGCAATGAAAATCTTGTCGGAGGCGAGCTTGGAGGCCCCATACAAATTGATCGGGTTGGCGGCCTTGTCGGTCGACAGCGCGACGATCCGTTTGACGTTCTTGTTGATCGCCGCGCGAACGACGTTCTCCGCGCCGATGATGTTCGTCTGCACACATTCGAAGGGGTTGTATTCGGCGATCGGCACATGCTTCAGCGCCGCCGCGTGAACGACATAGTCGATATCAGTGTCGGTCCACAAAGAAGTTGAATGATATGAATCGTTTGTGATTCCATGCTGTTGATTTGATTCGACGAGGGCATGGAAGCGATGTGGACGAAAGCAAACCGC
>NZ_JAZHLK010000079.1:0-8318 GCF_036549515.1 Aurantimonas sp. E1-2-R+4
AGGATTTCGAGAACCTGTCGCGCAACGCGCTCGCATTCCTCAAACTGGCGTCTATCCGCCTAATGCTGCGAAGGCTTTGTTCAAATTGAACAACTTTCCGGACCGACTCTGATGGATGAAGTAAAGCAGGACTGCGACACTTGCCGCGGCCATCAGCACACCAAACGCAACCGCCAGATGGGGGACGAAGCTGGAGAAGCTGGCTCCCTCCGTGCCCCGCACCGACCTCAGCACGAACAGGCAATATAGAAAGGTCGCGATGAACGTGCCCAGGACGATCTGGTTGCTGCGATCCCGCATGAAGTTGCCCAGAACCCGCGGCCCAAACTGCGAGGAGGCAAGCTGCAACGACAGCATCGTGATCGAAAAGATCAGGCTGGCCACCGTGATCATGGAACTCGCGATCACCGACAGCGTCGCACGGGCCCCTTCGGGTCCGAACGTATAGAAAGCCCTCGGATTGTCCGCCTGGGCCACATCGCGCAGGGCATCGACCTCGATGAGCACAAAAGAAAGAGCGACAGCCAACAATCCCATGGCTGCGGGCACAAACCAGAAGCTGGAGTTGAGCCGTCCCCAGAACGCTGTGACGCGGGTTATCGAAAATGAGGCCGCCATGACCAACTCCTTGCTTTAAAATTATAAATCAGGGCTGTCAGCACAGCCGGTTTCCGACAGGCTGTTTGCTCTGCCCCCGGGTCGAGCGGTTTGGACCGCAAACCCCATTTGACAGTGTTCATCGCACCACCCGCATGATCACGGCACGCAGACTCAGCCCCTGAACGATCAGGCTGAACACAACCACGGCATATGTTGCGGCCAGTAAAGCAGATTTCTCCGCGACCTCTGGCAGAGAAAGCGCCAGCGCCACGGAGATGCCGCCCCGCAAGCCGCCCCAGGTCAGCACCGGAATGGTTCCGCGCGCGAATTTGCGTAAAAATCCGAGCAGCAATACCGGGCCGCTGACAGCCGCCAGCCGTGCAATGAGCACCAGCGGCACCGCCAGCGCCATCAGCCAGCCGAAGGCTGGTTCGAACCGCAGCACCAGAACCTCCAGCCCGATCAGCAGGAACAGGACCGAGTTCAACATTTCGTCGATCAACGTCCAGAAGCCGAAGAGATACCGCTGGGTCTGATCGCTCAGCGCGTCGCGCGGCCCCTTGCTTCCGACCAGCAAACCCGCGACGACAACGGCCAGCGGACCACTTACCTCCAGTCTGGATGCGATCGCATAAGTTCCCACGACCAGCGCCAGCGATATCAGCACCTCGATCGAATAGTCGTCGATGGCGCGCATGGCGCGATAGGCGACATAGCCTGTCACGGCTCCGAGGGCCGCACCGCCCAGGGCCTCGACCACGAACATCTTGCCCACCTGAAAGGCGTCGAAACCGTCACCAAGGGCCGCGTGGACAAGGACGGCAAACAACACCACGCCAACACCGTCGTTGAACAGGGTCTCGCCCGTCATCACGATCTTGAGGTCCTTGGGGACCTTGACCTCTTTCAACGTGGCAAGGACCGCGACCGGGTCGGTTGGGCTGATCAGCGCCCCGAACACCAGTGCCCACGGCAACGAGATCGCGACACCCAGCAGGTCGGCTGCCGCCCAGACGACGCATCCGATGATCGCGGTAGACACCACAACACCCAAGGTCGCCATTGAACCGCCCCGGCTTTCCCGGAAACCTCACTTCTTGAGAGAATGGGGTCATGATGACGAAGACGGCATCGAAGAGATATTCGCCGGAGGTCCGCGAGCGAGCGGTACGAATGGTGCTGGAGCACCAGGGCGATCACGCCTCGCAGTGGGCGGCGATTTCCTCCATCGCGGCGAAGATCGGCTGCGCCGGGGAGACGCTGCGCCACTGGGTCAGGCAGGCCGAACGCGACCAGGGTGTTAGGCCGGGCAAACGAGCGATGAGCGCGACCGGATCAAGGCTCTCGAACGTGAGGTCCGCGAGTTGCGTCAGGCCAACGAGATCCTGCGCAAGGCATCGGCGTATTTTGCCCAGGCGGAGCTCGACCGCCCGTTCAGACGATGACGGCGTTCATCGACGATCATCGTGATGTCTATGGGGTCGAGCCGATCTGCCGGGTTCTGCCGATCGCTCCGTCGACATACCACGAGCACGCGGCCCGCAAACGTGACCCGGATCGCCGACCGGCTCGAGAACGACGTGACGCGGAGCTATGCGACGACATCCGCCGCGTCTTCGAGGCGAACTTCGGTGTCTACGGGGTTCGTAAGGTCTGGCGTCAGATGAAGCGCGAGGACATTGACGTCGCCCATTGCACCGTCGCCCGGCTGATGCGCCAGATGGGCCTGAAGGGCGTCGTTCGCGGCAAGGCGGTGAAGACGACGATCAGCGACAAGGCCACGCCCTGTCCGCTCGACCGGGTGAACCGTCAGTTCAAAGCGCCGCGGCCGAACATGCTGTGGGTTTCGGATTTCACCTATGTCGCCACATGGCGAGGCTTCATCTACGTGGCCTTCGTCATCGACACGTTCGCCCGCCGCATAGTCGGCTGGCGCGTGTCGCGAACAGCGCATGCCTGGAAAACCCCGGCCGAAGCCCTTGATCATTGGCTGATGAAGCGAGAAACGGTCTGTGTTGCGACGACCGTTTGAATCCGCCCAATANACAGCGCATGCCTGGAAAACCCCGGCCGAAGCCCTTGATCATTGGCTGATGAAGCGAGAAACGGTCTGTGTTGCGACGACCGTTTGAATCCGCCCAATATGTCAGCATTCGCTACACCGAGCGGTTGGCCGAGGCCGGCATCGAGCCTTCCGTCGGCAGTGTCGGAGATTCCTACGACAACGCCTTGGCTGAGACGATCAACGGTCTCTTCAAGGCCGAGGTGATCCATCGGCGCGGGCCGTGGCGCAGTCTCGAAGCCGTCGAGTTCGCCACCCTCGAATGGGTCGACTGGTTCAATCACCGCCGCCTGCTCGAGCCGATCGGCAACATTCCGCCTGCCGAGGCCGAAGCCGCATACTACGCCAAGCTTGAGGCCATGCCGATCGCCGCGTAGGATTCAAACCAAATAGTCTCCGGGAAAGCCGGGGCGGTTCAATACCAGCGTTGTTGACCATGATGTCGAGCCCGCCGAGCGTCTTTTCGGCATGCTCTACGGCAGCATAGACCTCCGCACGGTTGCTGACGTCGGCTTTGAATGTTGTGGCCTTGTGGCCAAGCTCTTCAATCTCGGCAGCGACTTCGGCCATCTTATCGGTATTGATGTCGACAATAGCGATATCGGCGCCATCTTTTGCCAAGCGCAAGGCAATGCCACGTCCGATCCCTTGAGCCGCACCGGTCACCAGCGCCACTTTTCCGTTGATTGTCATTCTATAATTCCTTTTGCTTCAGCGAGCTGAACAAGTCGCTGTGATGGCATGCCTCCATCTGATCGAAAAAGAGGCTCCCTGGGGCTAACTCGGATCAGCACCCGGTCGCGAAACTTGTCTTAAGCGAAGACCCAGCACGAAAGCTGTTTCCTTGACGGACCCGCAGATCCTGATCTTCGCAATTCTCGCTGCCATGATGGGGCTGTTCCTGTGGGGGCGGTTTCGCCACGACGTGGTCGCGTTAGCTGCCCTTTTGGCCTGCGTCATCTCAGGGTTGGTTCCGTCAGGAGTAGCCTTCGCTGGCTTCGGCCATCCGGCGGTGATTACGGTGGCCTGTGTCCTGGTGCTCAGTCAGGGGTTGCGCAACACCGGCGCCGTGGATTGGCTGGCGCGCAGCATCCTGCCGAGCGATGCCGGACGGATCACGACCATGCTGGCGCTGATTGGGCTAGGTGCAGCGCTTTCGGGCTTCATGAACAACGTGGGCGCGATGGCGCTTTTGATGCCAATCGCAGTGCAGTTGTCGGACCGGTTGGATCTGACGCCCGGACGGATCCTGATGCCGCTCGCCTTCGGCACGATTCTGGGGGGCATGACCACGCTGGTGGGCACGCCGCCAAACCTGATCGTTTCGGGCTTCCGGGAAGAGGCCGGGCTGGGGCAATTCGCCATGTTCGACTTTGCCCCTGTCGGAATCGCGGTTGCAACCTTGGGCGTTCTCTTCGTCGCACTCATCGGTTGGCGCTTGGTGCCTGAGCGCAAATCTGCCGCTGGAGCCAATTTTGACACCGGCACCTATCTGACCGAGGTACGCGTCCCGGAGAAAGGTAAGGCTGTCGGCCTGACCCTGCGCGGTTTCGAGGCCGAGATCGAGGACAGTGGCGCACAGATCGTCGGTCTGGTGCGTAACGAGGTGCGCATGATCGTGCCACATGGTGTGCGCCGCATCCACGCGGGTGATGTTCTGGTGCTGCAGGCCGATGTCGACGCATTGGCCGAAGCGCTGTCGGTCTTCGGCATCACGCTTGAGGCGCAGAAATCAGCCTCGGATAGCAAAGACGAAACGGCAGACGAGGCGTCCGAAAAGACATCGAAAACGGCCAAAGCGGAAACCACCATCAGGAAGGCTGACAAGGTCGAGGACGCCGATGAGAGCGATGAGCGCGACGAGGATATTGCGCTGCGAGAACTCGCCATTCTTCCGGGCTCGACCATCGTCGGGCGTTCGGCCAGCGATCTGCGGTTGCGCACACGCTATGGGCTCAATCTGCTGGCCGTGTCGCGCGAAGGACGTCAACCACAGGCGCGGCTTCGCAAGCTAAAGCTGAAATCCGGCGATCTGCTGCTGATGCAGGGTCCGGCCGAGATGATGGCCGAATTCATCAACGATACGGGCTGCGTGCCGCTGGGTGAGCGCGAGCTGCGCATCCCCGACAAACGTATGGCGATCATTGCGGGCGCGATCATGCTGGGTGCGATCGGCATTGTAACGCTGGGCCTGCTGCCTGCACCCGTGGGCTTTGCCCTTGGGGTACTGGCCTCGATGCTCTTGCGCACGGTCCCTCTAAGGAAAATCTATACGACGATTGATTGGCCGATAATCGTGCTGCTGGCAGCGCTTATCCCGGTTGCGGGCGCGATGCAGACGACCGGGGCCGCTGATCTGCTGGCACGGTTTCTGGTCGTGACTATTGCGCAAGGCAACCCTATCGCGGCGTTGGCCGTGGTCTTGATCACCACAATGTTCATGTCGGACGTGATGAACAACGCCGCCACTGCGGCCATCCTCTGCCCGATCGCCCTAGGCATTGCCGCCACGCTTGGCCTCAATCCGGACAGTTTCCTGATGGCGGTCGCGATTGGCGCGTCCTGCGCCTTTCTCACGCCAATAGGACATCAAAACAACACGTTGATCCTTGGTCCCGGCGGGTTCCGGTTCGGTGATTACTGGCGGTTGGGACTTCTGGTCGAGGTCATCGTGGTCGTCGTCAGTATGCCGCTGTTGTTGATCGTCTGGCCATTGTAAATCCGCATGGACAGGCCTCATACGATCAATTGACCTATGACAGCAAGGTCCAGAAGTTTCAGCGGCACTGTCAGATCAAACAGCCTACGGTGGATTCCACCGCGAAGCGCAACGCATCAAACGAACCTGATTTCGACGTCCCTGCCAAGCTCGGACAGGAACGCTTCGACCGGGGATCTGTAGGCGAGGCACTTGCGGGGTGTGAGGTTGATTGTCATGGCGATCTCCTGGATGTCCTGTTCGCTGATCTCGTCGAGATGGGTGCCGCGCGGCAGCCATCGTCTGATCCGGCCGTTGGCGTTCTCGCCCCCGCCCTTCTGCCAACTCGCGTAGGCGTCGCAGAAGTAGGTCGTTGCGCTCAGCATCCCGCGCAGCAGCATGTGGCGGGCGAAACAGGTGTCGTTGTCGAAGGTGACCGAGCCGCGCATCCTCGGGTCGAGGCGCCGGAAGGTGGCCATCATCGCGGCGATCGTCTCGGCGGCGGTCTTGCCGGCCAGACGCGACATCAGCGTGATCCGGATCTTGCGCTCGTGCAGCACCAGGACCGGGCATGAACGCTTGCAGATCACCAGATCGGCCTCCCAGTGCCCCACCGTCTCGCGGGCGTCGGCGACGCCAGATCGCTGAGAGATATGGGCCTTCTCCGATATCGCGTCGCGAGACACCCGAGCGCGGCGCTTCCTGCGCCGGGCATGCCGGCGGGTCAGGAAGCGCCAGAGCCGTTCCGTCTTCTGCGGCCGAATTCCCGCGCCACGTCGTAGTAGCGGCTCTTGTCGACGATGCGGCGGGCGATGCGCAGGCGATCGCTTAGCGCGAGGTTGTCGGGGTCCTCCGCAAGCGCTGCTTCCAGCGCCGCGGCCTTCCGGCGCGCAACCTCTGGTTCGGGCACGCGCGTGCTCCCGAAGACCACAATGGAATGCGCGACGCCGTGATCTTCGAGGAGTGTCTCTGCCTTCAGAAAATCGAGTTGAAGTCTCAGCCCGCGGGCGTCGTCCCGCCGCAAGAACGCCACATCCTGGTCGGCCGGCTTGTATTCCGGACTGTTGAGGATGGCCGAAACGAGACCGGGCGCGTACGGGTCCTCCTGGTTGGGCTTGGGGTTCTTCCAGGGAAGATCCACCTGCCGCAACTCGGGATTCGCCGGTTCCGGTTTCACCTTTGGTTGCGTTGCGTCTTGCGGCAAACCTCAGGTCCTCCTTCCGTTGCCGGAGAACAGCAGGTTATCCGCCGCTTCCGGCAGGTCAGCGGCAGCGGCTTGGCGCTTGAGTTCGCCTTCTTCCGACGCCAGGTCACCTTCGCCCGCAGAGACTGTCGCGGCCTCACCTTTGCCAGGCGCGGCATCGAGCTGTGGCTTCCCTTCGCCCACCGGGCCGGCGGCAGACTCCCGACGTATCCGGACACCTTGTGGAAAGATTACTTCGCGTGCCGCGTCGGGCATCGAGATCCCGGCATCCTGTAGCGCACGCTTGACCTGACGCATCAGGGATGAACGGACCTTGAAGATCGAATAGGATCTCCCGTCGAACCAGAACTGAACCCTGATGTTGACGGTCGAGGAGCCGAGTTCGTCGACCAGCGCCCCCGGTTCGGGATCGTCCAGCACCGCGGGATGCGCGTGAAGTGCGCGGACTATGACTTCCTGTGCCATCACAATTGAATCGTCGAAGCCAACGCCAACGGTGAACTCACCCCGTCGGCGGGGATTGGTTGAGAAGTTCGTGATAATACTCTTGAACACCAGCGAATTCGGGATCTGAACGTGGTTGCCATCCAACGTCAACAAAACCGTCGTACGCATGTTAAGGTTCTGCACGATCCCTTGGTACTCGCCCACCTGGATCCAGTCGTCGGTTCGGAAAGGGTTCCGAACACTCAGCAGAATACTGGCCAGCGAGTTCTCGGCAATTTCGCGAAAGGCGAGGCCGAGCACGATGCCGATGAGGCCGGTACCGCCCAGAACCGTGATGGCAAGCCGCGTCAGCCCTGCGGCTTGCAGCACAAGGTAGATGCCGATCAGAATGACAGGGATCGATAGTGTTCGCGCCGCGATGTCCAACAGCAACGGCGATTGCACGCGCCTGCGTAACGCATGACGTGCCAGCACCGCCACGCCGCGCGACAAAAGCCAGGCAGTCAGAAGGATGGCCAGGGACACGACTGTCAGCGGCGCAAGCCATTGAGCACGATCGGTCAGCCGCTCCAGCTCACGCCAAGTCGGGGTCAGGTCCCAACTGATGGGCGGCTTCACGTCGATCCGGTTCACCACGGCAACTACGTCCTGTGTTCGGAGGGCCAGTTGGCGTGCCCAGTCTTTCCGATCATCCGTCTCGGTCTGTCCGTCGAGAAACACGATCCCTTCGCGGACTGAGACGGTTATCGGTGTGAACCAGCCGCTGGCATCCATAATCCACCTTAGGCGGTCAGCAATCTCTTCATCTCGCGCATTGGGCGCGACCGAAATTTGCTTTTGCGAGTCCGCGGTGGGTGAATCCAGGGTCGTGGGAGAGGTCTGCCCCAGGGCGGGCGCACCGGCAAGTGCGAGCGTGAACGCCCCCAGGATCGCCAGATTTCCGCTGTTTCGAAGGCGCGTACATTGGGACATCCAAATTGCCTTTCAAGCTTCCGCCAGGACGACGAAACTTTGCTCCCCCCAGCGGGATTACTCCAGCACGTGCTGTCAGACAAACGCGAACCAGTCTCTGGCAAGGCGGGGAACCGTGCCTCGGGCCGCGCCGAGATGGCGTCACTCGGCGAGGGCGTCGGCGCGGTTTGCCTTGAAGATGTGCCGGCTGAGTCGAGCCAGACTCTACGCCCGCGGCCTCTGAGTGTCCGTTCCAAAAAGAGGTGAGTGATTTCAGCGAGTTGTGATTCTGTCGGATTGCTGAGATTCGACGGAGATCAAGATGCCCTGGACCGCAATCACCCGCCCGCACTATG